>SCPW01000255.1 GCA_004298605.1 Gallionella sp. | reverse complement strand
CCCAGCATTTCTGAGACACGTTCGGCGCGATGGAAGCAGGCGCGAATCGGCGCGACGGGCAACCCCGCAGAACCGGCGATCACCATGAAAGCGAGCTTGTCCCACGCGGGAAGAACGGCAGTTCTCGGGTTGAGGGCAACACTGAATTCCTGCCTCAACGGCCAGCCGAGAAAATCCTGCGCGCCGCGCCCCATCAGGTAGTCGTCGTCATACAGCTTATACCAGTAGTAATTCGATATGCCGCACTGCCCACCGGTATGCCGCAGAGCCCGAATTTCGCGGAGTTGCGTGAAAAAACTCTTGCCGGTCTGCTGTTGCGCCAGCGTGGCCCATTCCCGGTACTCATCGAGATTTTCCGCGAGATGGCTCAACCGGCTTTTACTTTCATTTTGCATTCGTCACATTCCGCTAAGGCATAAGGGAAGCTCTAAAAATTCATCACGCCAGCGAAACCCGAATTTTCAAAGGTTCCCATAAATATTTCTGATTTGTAGTGTCTGATTGATGCGTCAGGTGTTCACGAGCAGCTCTTTAATGGTCGCATCAAGGAATGGGGTTCGCCCCAGAAATTGCGGTACGCCAAGATCGGCTTCGGTATTCAGCTCCATCAACACCGGCCCCTGGCGGCAGAATGCGACATCCCAGTGCTGCAATTTCAGGCCGGGGAAGTGTCCGGCGACCGACAAGCACATATCCATCGCTTGCCGCCAATCGGGTAGTTCCTTGCCGGGCAGCGCCCGCCCGGTGTCCGGGTGTTGTGCCACTTCTGCCCCGTCCGGCCACAGGCCCGTGACAACCCGTTCGATGATACCGGAATCCTTGTCCATCCAAGCCAGCAGATTCCCGGTTTCGCCCATGCAGAAATTGTCGGTGATGTTGTGCGCGCGGGCTATCTTCCAGAATGCCATGTGTATTTTCGGCCCCCCGCCCGTTATCGCGACGATGACCCGGACGCAACTGGTGGTGTCGCCAATCAGCGCCCGGACATCTTCATGGGGTTGCAGGCATTCCTGGAACAGCATCCCGCAAAACTGCTTTGCCAGGCAGGTTTTCATGATGTCGGCGAGCGGTATTTTTTTGCCGTGGACATCGGTGAAGCAACCGGATGCGGCATCGCGGGAGACCAGCGAGTAGGTTCCGCGCCCATAGCTTCCATGTATCGGTTTTATGAAAACCGGAAACTGGAGGCGATCGAGCAGAAAATCTTCAAGTTCCCGTTCTGAATCGAGCGATAACTCATGGCCGATATGGCGCTTGCTCGGAGAGTAGGTGGCAAAAGTTTCCGGTATCGGGAAACCATATTGCTGGAGCAACGCATAGTTGAGCACTTTGTCGTTGGCTGTCGCGCGCCAGTAATCGTGGTTCAGTTGTCTGTCGATTTCTGCGCTCGCCTTCCAGCCGATGCAATCGAATTTTTTCCCGCCGGGGTAGATGTTGTCGTCGAAGACCTCCAGCCCGTAATATTCCTCGACGCCCAGATGATGCTTACCGGTGGACAAGCGGGCGATTTCTGCCAGTTGGCCCAGGTACGGCTTTCCGGTTTGCTTTTTTGCCAACGACGCATAATTCAGCAATTTACCAACTTTAGACATAATCATTTCCGTGGGGCGCAGCCCGCCCTCTATAACCTTCAGGCAGGGATAAAATAATTGAATTTACGCTCGTAATCCAGCGTCATCCCGTAAGGAAACTGCACATACGGCCAGATATGAACCTGATCGGGCGAAATTGCCCCGGGGAAATCGGCGGCGAGGCGCTCCCGCAAATCGCCTTCCGCTTGGAATCCGCGCCCCAGTTGGACGTGAACCAACATCCGCCCCTCTTCGTATTCCAGCCGAAATGCCCCGGTCAGCCTGGCCGCAATGTCCTTATGCGCATACAAGGCATCCTTGTACTGGCCGACGTGAGTCCCATCGGGCAACTGGTCTTTCGCGCGGCCTTTCAGGGCAACGAGCGGGAGCACCAAATTGCCCGGCGCCGGGAGACCCGCGCGCTCGCAGGCCCGGGCAATATCATGCCGCGAAAACAGCCGCGCGATGTCGCCCGTCTGGTAACGCAATAGCGGCAACGCTGCCCCGGTATCATTCATGGACACGGTCAGTTCGCCGTACCCAGCATCATCGGCCCCGGTTGTCTCGACGTAGCAGCGCAACGGGTTGTAGACAAACAGCATCGGCAACGGCGCCGTTTCCGGCATGATTCCAAACAGCGCCCCGAAAAACTCCGGGTTCGCATATGCGAGGCGGCGCAGCGCGATGGTTTCGGGCGTTTCATAAAAGAGGTTCAGGCCGAGCTCGCCCACGCCCATCGAGGAGCCTATCATGCCCCCCGCCGGTTCATCGGCATCCAGATGAAAGTGGTCGGCCAAGTAATTCCGGTAATTTTCCCCGAACGTTTCCTCGCCGATAATCAGGTGTATCCGGTATTTTTTCCAATCGACGCCGCGGTCGCGCGCATAATCGGTGACGCGCTTCAAGAATAACGGGTCGCCGACGAAGATGATCTGCTCAAATAAACGTCCGAATTCGGTGGCAATCGCCACCGCCATATCCTCGCGCACGCTGGTCTCCGCCACGGTCACGGAATTCGATGTAAAGCGCACGCCCATGGGCAGGCAATTGATTAACAGCGTCTTTTTGCTGTCAACCTGAAAGGCATATTCCAGGCCCAGATCAATTGCATCGCTGGCATGTCTGGCCTGTGCGCGGGTGCTGAGGCCGTAGCCGAAGCGCGCCCCATGCCCGGAACTGGTCAACACACCGGCAAGCCGATCCACGGCGCCAGGGGCGCAAAGCTCATCCAGGGCAAAGCGGGCGAACGTATTGCTTTTGTTCAGCGTGGGGCAAAGCGACTTGAATTCTGTTATGGAGCGAATGTCGCCGGGATTGATACCCTGCTCGGCCAAAATTTTCCTGTATGCGGGCACACTCGAAGCCGCCCGCCGGAAAGCGCGCAACACGCATTGCTCGCTGCGGCGCAATAACGTTTCAGGGCGCGATTTGGCCAATGTGGCAAGGATTAACCGCCTCAGAAATTTTTTATGCCAAATCATCGGGCGCGCTGCTTATTCCATTTTTCTATCAATAGTGCAATATCGCAGGAGTGTGATTTAACCAGCGACCCTTCGACTTTGCTCAGGACAAGCTTGGCTGGCGTCTTTTGCCAGCTTGGGGAGATGGAAACATTAATCACGCCTCAGGTACTTACCCCCACCCCCCATCCCAGCCTTCTGGATGAAACAACTAGCCATCACGCCCTAATTTATTTGCATATCGAAAAAGGGCGTATGAATCACGCCCCTACCAAGCCCCGCTATCCTTATTCCCTCGCAAACACCGGAATAAGCTCAGGTTCAAGCCCTTGGACAAAATCTGCAAATAACTCCGGATGCCGCCGGTGGACGCCCATTTCAATTTCCGCGACCTCAGCAAAATACGGCGTAACCGGTCC
>SCPW01000254.1 GCA_004298605.1 Gallionella sp. | reverse complement strand
CTTCGAGCCGTGCGGCGGGTGGAGCCACAAAGTGTACTTTCTGGCGACCGATAGAACCCGATACAACTTGCATGGGGCCTGCCGCATCATCTCGCCAGGCACCGGTCCTGATTTGCGACAGACCGCCATATCCCGTCTGAAAAAGTGCTGCGTGCCAGCCGAACAGGCGTTCGCGGGTCAGCGGATGGTCAAACTTGCCGGTTGCATCGAGCACCATCTCGACCACCCCATCCACATGCCGATCGGTGGGAGCCAGTGCCCCAATATCTACCCCCAAGCGTCTGGCAATGGAAGAACGTACCGCATCATGGTTGAGTTGCTGGCCTTCGATCTCGCTGGTTTTGAGTACATCCTCTGTCAACACCTGCAAGGTGGCTTGATCGCGCAACGCAAAGCCGAGCCCTTCCATTCGCCCCAGCAAATGTCCCTGCGAATGGCGAACGCGAGCCAACGCTGTAGAAAGCACGCTTGCATCAAAACGCCAATGTGGCCAATCAGGCTGTTCCCAGACGAACATTTTAATCTCCGCAATTTATGCGGCCATTATGCCAGTATTCTCCGCAGAGGAATATTCAGAGTTTGCCGTCTGCGATTTTCTGAGTTGAGTGCCAAGCCGGACGAGCCGGAGCCAACGTAGGATGGGTGGAGCGCGGCGTAACCCATCAGGTTTGCGTAGATTTCGGTAACGATGGGTTACGCCGCGCTCCACCCATCCTACGGCCTCTCGTCAGCGGCACGCTGATGATGGCTTTCAGCAACTGTTATTGCCTGGCAAGCCGGTCATGTTAGCGGGTAAAAATAACCAGCGGAACATCGGTGTACCGTTGTCTGCCGCCAGCATCGCGCCAGGGAATCTGCTGGCGGCGGGCCTCATTGATGGTGGATTTTTCATCGCGATCCGCCAGATTGATGTAGGTGACGATTTCCGCCATGCCGCGCGTGACGGGGTATTTTTCGACGATTTCGGACAAGGCAGCCTGGCTTTTTTCCGATAGCATCCGCGCGATCTGGTTGCGCAGCAGGCCTTCATCCACGTAGTGCTGGTTGAACAATGCGTCGGCGGAAAACTCGCTCTCGCCCAGCAACGGCGCGGCATCGGTCATGCGGATTTTGCGCGGCGGAGCAAACAGGCTGCGGGTAAAGGGGAGGGTGATGTCGATCTTGGGTTCCGGCAACGTGGCAAAGCCGGTTTCCTTGGGCGGGTTGTGTTTGATGGCGAGAGACTGTTTTTCGATGTCGCGGATCAGCTCGGCGATGCGCTTGTTTTCCAGCCACATCTGGCTGTCGAGAAAACGGCGTAATTGTTCCACCAGTTGCGCGGCGGTGCGTTGGACTTTTTCGCCTGCTTCCGAAAGATGAAAGCGGTAATCCGCCAGCCATCTATCTTGAGCCATGGTTGAAATTTCCGGCAATTCCAGCGCCTGCGCCAGCAGCGCTTGCAGTTCTTCGCGCCGTTCCAGCGACATCAGGAAGGTCCAGAATGCTTCAAAACTTCTGCCTTGGTCGGACTGGCTGATGGCATCCTGTTCGCCAAAAATTTCCGCCAACAATTCGGCTTTCGGTTTGTCCGCCAAGGCGATGCGCTCGCGGGTTTTTTGATCCAGTTGGCGGAAATTGGCCTCGACCTGGCGAAAGTCCGAGAGCAGATGCCGCGCCGTTTCTTCGATCTGGAAAAACCGCTCTTTTACTTGCGTGGATGAGGGCAGCGATAGCGGTGTTTCGCCCGCCCGCAAGCGGGAAATTTCATCATCAATTTCCGCGCGGCGCCTGGTCAGTTCGGCAATCCGCGTTTCCGCGTCGCTTTCGGTTTCATGCACCAGATTGCGCAGCAACTCGAAGATCGTCAGCAGCCGCGACTCGGTCCCGACAAATTGCTTTTCGCGCAGGCTATTCAACCATTCCAACGCTTTTTCTGTCGCCGCAGACAAATCGTATTCCGCCTCGTCTTCCTGGGGCGGATAGTATTTGCGC
>SCPW01000253.1 GCA_004298605.1 Gallionella sp. | reverse complement strand
CATCTTCTGCCCCCTGATCCGGTTCGAGGCCTTCCTCGATCCGTTGCGCTGCCGTTATCAGCTCGCCGGTTTCGATGTGCGCGTTGCCCCGGTTGCCGAGCGCGTCCACCCAGCCGGCAAAGGATTGCACGGCCCCATTGATGAAATGCACCAGTTCCGGGGTGGCCGGTTTGTTGCCCCGCAGCCACGCGTTTATGGCGCGCTCGACGCGCCACGCCGCTTCGCCCAGATCGTCCAGGCCGACCATCTGCCCGCCGCCCTTGAGGGTATGGAAGCCGCGCCTCATGATGGACAGCGGCTCGCGGCTGCCGGGGTGCAACTGGCAAACCTTCAGGTTGTCGCGCAGGGTGCGCAACACCTCTTGCGCCTCTTCCAGAAACACTTCGAACAATTCCCGTTCTTCGGCTGCCGGATGCCGTATCCCCGTGTGTGTCCGGGGTTGCCCCGCCGCGTGCGCCGCCATCTGCGCGCGTGCCCGGGGCAGCCCGTCCAGATTGGCCAATGCCGCCTGCAATGGCAACACGTCTCCCGCCCGACCATATTTCAGGTGCTGGAAATAGTTTTCCAGTACGCCCACCGCATCGGCCAGCGCATGGCTTTCCATCGGTTCCGGGATGGCGTCGCCCCGCGCAAAACGGCGGATGCCCTCCCGGATAGACACCAGCAACCGCTCCGCCTGTTCCAGGGACGAGATGCGCAGGCCGCCTTGTATCTGGTCCAGCAGGCGCAACAGTCCGGCCAGTTCGCCGCGCTTTGCCGCATCGCGGGAAAAGGCGTTCAGCCCGTGTTCGACATGCTGGAGGTTCGCCAGCATTTCGTCGGCCAGGGCGGCCAGCGCGCCGCCCTGTTCCATCCGGCAATGCAGGCCGACCAATTCCGCCATGAGTTGCGCGTCCTCCGGCTGCCGGTCGACCGCCGCCTGCATCATTCCGGACAGGAGGCGCACCTGCTCCCGAAAATCGCTGCCCAGGTTGCCGTAATGTTCGATGCCGCCGCCCAACAGCAGCAAGGCCATCGCCATATCCGTGGCGATGGGCTGCGCGCGCTCCGGCCCGCTGGCCTGCAGCGCCAGCGTTTGAATCTGCCCGGCCAGATGCCGCAGGGTATCGCGGTCGAGTTTTTCGCTCTGCGACACGAGCTGGCCGGCATGGCCGATGAATTTTTTGCATTCCGCCGCATCGCCTTGCGCGCACCGCTCCCAGCTTTCTTCGGCGGCGCGCAATTGGTCGCGCATGATGTCCAGCGGTTGCGCCGTTCCGCCGGGCGGCCATGCCGGAAGTTCGGGCAGGTAGCGGTCCAGCGCGTAAACCCGCTTGATTGTTTCCACCAGTCCGTTCACGGTGTGGCTGCGCCCGATCAGGTAGAGCATCTCGTTCATGGCTGGCCGCACATCCCCGGCATCGCCCGCGGCGACCGCGCGCATCTGCCGGTCTATGCGCCCCAGCAATTTGCGCGCGCCCAGTTCCGGGGGCAAACCGTCAAATATCAAACAATCGAGCAGGCCACCGGCAACCCACCAGAACGCGCGGCCGCCATCCTGCGGCATGCAGCGCAGCACATCGTCCAGCGCCTGCCGCATCGACTGCAATGCGGCGTGTGTGTCGTCGCGGCGCAGCCAGCGCATCAGGCCCTGCTGGTACAGGCTGCGCAATGCTTCGAGGCGCGGCGCCGCCGCATCGGCCCCGCATACGGTATCGCCCGCCGGATGCGCGCCCAACACCTCCTGCGGCAATTGCACGGCAAGATCGGGATAGAACAAATCCAGTTCGGACGGCATCTCCAGGCCGCGCAACCGCCGCAACTCACAATATTGGGGAAACAGGCGCAGCGCGGCGTTATCCGCACCATCGGCCAGAGCATCGAGGTAGCGCGTGACGCCGGGCAGGGCGCGGCGCAGCACATCGCGATCTATCCCGGAAACGGCGCCCGGGCGGGAAGCGAGTTCATGCAGGGCGTTTTCCAGCTCGGCGCAGAATGCCGCCACGCCGTCCAGCCGGAGACTCTCCAGCGTATCCAGCAGGCCGTGCAGTTCGCGGACCGCCGCTTCCAGTGCCGCCGCATTGGGGGCAGGGTCGGCCAGATACTGTTCGAGGCGTGCGCCCACACCGCCCATTACGGCATCCATGCCGGGCCTCGCGGCGGACAGCGCCGCGAGGTCGAATTGCGCCTGATCAGCCATGCCTGCCGTTGCGACCGCTCATGAATTGAAATCCGCTGCCGGGTCTTTCGGGCCCGCCATCCGCGCCATGATTTTTGCGGGCGGCCCGGATTGGGGTGATTTTATTTTAACCACGTTATTCCTCTCGCTCCCGGCTAAACGCCTATTTGCAGAAACTCCGCCTGCTCCAGCAAGCCGCGCACATCCAGCTTGCGCCAGGGCTCGCCCCGTTCATCGTAATATTCGGTTTGCCCGTCAACCTCGTCCTGCCGCCAGTTCCGCGTGTCGCGCAAACCCAGCACGCAATCGACCAGCAGCGCCGCGTTAAAAGCGTATCGCTCCGCAAGTAGCAATATACGATTATCGGTGTCCCCGGATGCAGCCCCGTTGTGCCGGTAGGCCGCCATATCGGCCACGCCGTACAAGTTTCCGCGCACGTTCGCCACGCCGCGAAACCACGGCTTGGTAAATGGCACGACCGCCAACTGCGGCAGGGGCAACACTTCACCGATATCCGCCATATCCACCAGCCAGTTTTCCCCCGCTATCCGCACAAGCAGCGTGGACGCCTGCGCCACCGGCAGATCGCGTTCCTGCGGCCGGTCGGTTAAATGCTGCTGGAATTCGTGCAGATTGAGCCGCTTTGACATGATCGCCTGGCGCCGCTCAAGCCGATGCGGCAATCTTGCCTGACAGGCCGGTTGCCGGAACGTCTGCTGCCCCTGTTTCCTTAGAACTTGCCCGTAAATAATTCAGCCCTGCGCCGGGGGCGATTTGAGCGCACCCGGCCCGGAGGGTTGCCGCCCCAAAGCGCGTCTGCGGCGTTGCGACCCTTGCCCAATGAACGGCATTGGGCGGCGGATCGCGCCTTGCATCCATCGCTTTGGGGCGGCAACGCAGGGCTGAATTATTTACGGGCAAGCTCTTAATCGCCACGATCCGCCTCCTTTTTTTCTTGAATTTGCATGATGACGGCTTCTATCAGGCTCTTCCTGTCAAACGGCTTGAGCAGGTACTGGCCGGCTCCGGCCAGCTTGCCGCGCGCGCGTTCGAACAGCGCGTCCCTGCTGGTCAGCATGATGACCGGAACGTTTTTGAAACGGGGGTGGTTCTTGAGCAAGGCGCAAGTCTGGTAACCGTCCAGGCGCGGCATCATCGTATCCACGAAAATGACATCGGGCTGGTGCTCCGCCACCTTGGACAGCCCGTCGAAACCGTCTTCGGCAAGCGCCACGCTGCAACCGGCCTGATTCAGAAATATTTCACCGCTCCGCCGGATGGTGCTGCTGTCATCGATCAGCACCACTTTCACGCCCGGCAATGGCAGATTCCCGTCCAATTTGCTGTCTCCCTGTTTTGCGGGCAATCCTAGCGGATTTTACCCTCACTGTCATGGCGGTTTTTTAATTTGCAGCGCCAGTTGGTACAGTTCGTTGCGGCTGCCCCCGCCGATTTGCGCGGCGAGTTGCACGGCCTGTTTGAGAGGCAGTTCGCCGAGCAGCGTTTCGAGAATGCGCCTCGCCTCGGCAGTCAAACCTTGCTGCGGCTCCGCGCCGGAGACCAGCACGACGAATTCGCCGCGCTGCCGGTTGCCGTCAGCCTCCAGCCAGGCCCCGGCATCCCGCAGCGGGCAGGCGTGGAGGGTCTCGAACAGCTTGGTGATTTCGCGCGCCAGCACGATCTGCCGCTCTCCGCCCAGCACCGCGCACAAATCGGCGGCGCATTCGACGATGCGGTGCGGCGCTTCGTAAAACACCAGCGTCGCGGCCTGGCCGCGCAGGGATTCCAGCGCGGCGCGGCGCGCGGCAGCCTTGCCGGGCAAAAAGCCATAGAACAGAAAATGCGGCGCCGCCAGGCCGGACACCGACAAGGCCGCCACCGCCGCGTTTGCGCCGGGAACCGGGATGGCGCGCAACCCCGCCGCCCGCACCGCCTGCACCAGCAGCGCGCCCGGGTCGCTGATGGCCGGTGTTCCCGCATCCGTGACGAAGGCCACGCTTTGCCCCGCCCGCAACAGCGCGATGATCTTTTCCGCCGCGCCGCGCTCGTTATGCTGGTGCGCCGCCATCAGCCTGTTTGCGCCGATGCCGTGATGCGTCAGCAGGTGGGCGGTATTGCGCGTATCTTCCGCCGCGACCACATCGGCCGCAGCCAGCACATCCAGCGCGCGCAGCGTGATGTCGCGCAAATTCCCAATCGGGGTGGCAACTACATATAATGCGGCTTCCAGTTTTTGCGGATGTTCGTTATGCAACGCGTGTTCCTCCTGCTCTCGGCTTTGCTCGCACTATACGTGAGCAGTTTTGCCCGCGCCACCGATGAACCGCCGGTTTCAGCCGATGAGGAACCCGCGCCGCATATCGCGCTGCTGCTGCCGCTGGAATCGGCGATTTTCGGCTCCGCCGCCGAGGCGGTGCAGCAGGGCTTCCAGGCGGCCGCCGGCCCGGAAACGCCCGCCCGGCCGGAAGCGTTGCCCGTGCGCGTATATGGCTGCTCCGACGAGCGCGCGGACATCGTCGCGCTGTATCGCCAGGCCATCGCCGGAGGCGCGCGCGCCGTGGTGGGGCCGCTGACACGCAGCGGGGCCACCACGCTGGCGGCGGAGCCGGATATTCCCGTGCCGACGCTGGCCCTGAACGCGGTGGAAGATCCGCTTGCCGGGCAGTTGTATTTTTTTGGCATGGCGGCGGAAGCGGAAGCGCGGCAGGTCGCGCAACTGGCCGGGCAGCAGGGCTTGCGCCAGGCCATCGTGATCGCCACCCGGGCGCAACTGGACAAACGCCTGCAATCCGCCTTTGAAGAAGAATGGCGCAGCCTGGGCGGCGCGACACTGCGCGGGGTCGAATTCAACGGCGACCCCGCAGTGCTATCGGACATCTCCGCCATGTCGGACGCGGCGGTATTTCTCGCTGTCGATGCCGGAACAGCGCGCCTGATCCGCCCTTACCTGCCCAACAAATTGCCGGTTTACGCCACCTCGCAAATTTTTGCCGGCAACGGCGACAGCCTCACCAATTATGATCTGGACGGCATCCGCTTTGTCGACATGCCGTGGCTGCTGCAGGCCGACCACCCGGCCGTGATGGCCTACCCGCGCGCCGACCCGCCGCTTTCCGCCAGCCATGAGAGGCTTTACGCGCTGGGTGTAGACGCATTCCGCCTGATTCAATTGATGCTTGCCGGCCAGGTTGACGCCGCCCTGCCGCTGGACGGCGTAAGCGGCCAGATACAGCTCCGCGGCCACACCTTTCAGCGCGCGGCGATTCAGGCGATATTCGCGCAAGGAAGCGCGCAACTGCCCGACGCGCCTGCCGCGCCCACCCCGCAAATGTTCCCCGGCCAGGCGGCCGGCAAACCGTGAATGACGGCGCGCAGGCCGAACAGTGGGCCGCGCAGTATTTGCGGCAGCACGGCTTGAAACCGGTCGCGCAAAACTACCGCAGCCGCTTTGGCGAGATCGACCTGATCATGCGGGATGGCGCGACGCTGGTGTTCATCGAAGTGCGCTTGCGGCGCAGCGCGAATTTCGGCGGCGCGGCGGCCAGCATCGACGCGCGCAAGCAGCAGCGCATCATTTGCACCGCGCAACAATATCTCGCCGGCCTCGCGCGCACCCCGCCCTGCCGCTTCGATGCGGTGCTGATGGACGATGCGCGGGGCCGCAATGCGCAATGGCTCAAGAATGCGTTCGGCGCCTGATTCGGTTAATATCCGCCTTCATAAAATCAACGCCAACCAACATGGATATCAGTAAACGCATCATCAAACATTTCAAGGACAGCGCGGAGCTCAAGCTGCAAGTCAAGGACGCGCTGGCCAAACCCATCGCCGGAGGGGCGCAACTCTTTTTTGACTGCGTGACCAACGACGGCAAAATCCTGTGTTGCGGCAACGGCGGTTCGGCCGCCGACGCGCAGCATTTCGCGGCGGAACTGCTGAACCGTTTTGAAATCGAGCGCCCCGGCCTGGCCGCCATCGCGCTGACCACCGACAGCTCGGTGCTCACCTCCATCGCCAACGATTACGATTTCAACCAGGTTTTTTCCAGGCAGGTGCGCGCGCTCGGCCTGCCCGGCGACAGCCTGCTGGCGATTTCCACCAGCGGCCATTCGCCGAACGTGGTCGCGGCAATCCATGCCGCGCACGAGCGCAGCATGCGCGTGGTCGCGCTGACCGGGCGCGACGGCGGCGAAATGGCGGGCGCGCTGAACGACCGCGATGTGCTGATTTGTGTGGATGCGAAAAGCACCGCACGGATACAGGAAGTCCATCTGCTCGCCCTGCATTGCCTGTGCGATGTGATCGATTATTTATTGTTAGGAGAATGACCATGCGTGTTATTTCGTTGCTCTTGCTTGCACTGGTATCAGGTTCGCTGCAAGGCTGTTTCCCGGTAGTCGCCACCGGCGTCGGAACGGGCGTCATGATGGCGCAGGACCGGCGCACCAGCGGGGCGTATGTCGAAGACCAGTCGATCGAAATCAAGGCGATCGAACGCATCGGCAAGCAATTTAAAGGCAACGTGCATTTGAACGTCACCAGTTTCAACCGCAATGTGCTGATCAGCGGCGAAGCGCCTTCCGAAACGGCGAAAGCCGAAATCGGCAGGATTGTTTCCGGCATCGAGAATGTGCGCGGCGTAAATAACGAACTGGCCATTTCCGGCACGAGCTCGTTGACCTCGCGCAGCAGCGACAGCCTGATTACCTCGGACATCAAACTGCGCTTTGTGAACGACAAGCGCTTCAGCGCCGATCACGTCAAGGTCGTCACGGAAAACGGCTCGGTGTTCCTGATGGGCATCGTCAAACATGCCGAAGCCGATGCCGCCGCCGGAATCGCCAGCACCGTCGGCGGCGTGCAGCGGGTGGTCAAGCTGTTCGAATACCTCGACTAGATGTATCCCGCGCCCGCCTTCGAAGGCAAGCTGTGCAGGCCCGGTATGCTCGCCGCGCGCGTGGCCGCGCTGCCGCGCCCGCTGGTGTTCACCAACGGCTGCTTCGACGTGCTGCACCGCGGCCATGTGACCTATCTCGCGCAGGCGCGCGCGCTGGGCGCATCGCTGGTCGTCGGCGTCAACAGCGACGCCTCGGTGAAACGCCTGGGCAAGGACGGCGACAGGCCGGTCAACCCGCTGCATGACCGCATGGCGGTGCTCGCCGCTCTAGAATCGGTCAGCCTGGTAGCGGAGTTCGGCGAAGATACGCCGCTGGAACTGATCCTCACCTGCCGCCCCGATGTGCTGGCGAAGGGCGGCGACTGGCAGGTCGAAAACATCGTCGGCGCGCGTGAAGTGCAAAGCTGGGGCGGGTCCGTCCACAGCATACCGTTCCTGCACGAACGCTCCACCACCGCGCTGTTGAATAAAATCCGCTCGCTATGAATGCGGGAAGAACAACGCGGGCTGCATGGAGTGCGCCTTGCGGAATGAACATTTTCGTAACACAAATTAGTATCACAGGAGCATAAAAAGATGGCTGAAACACACTTTGGTTTTGAAACCGTCGCCGAGGAAGAAAAAGCCGGGCGCGTCGCGGGCGTCTTCACCTCGGTCGCCGGAAAATACGATGTAATGAACGACCTGATGTCGGTCGGCCTGCACCGCTTGTGGAAACGCTTCGCGGTCGGCGTCAGCGGCGTGCGCGAAGGCCAGCGCGTGCTGGACGTGGCGGGCGGCTCGGCGGATTTGTCGCGGCTGTTCCTCAAGAAAACTGGCAGCGGCGGGCAAGTCGTGCTCACCGACATCAATAACGCCATGCTGCGCGTGGGCCGCGACCGGCTGCTCGACGAAGGCATCGCCACGCCGGTCGCGCAATGCGACGCCGAACACCTGCCGTTCCCCGACAATTATTTCGACTGCGTCTGCATCGCTTTCGGCCTGCGCAATGTCACGCACAAGGATGCCGCGCTGCGCGATATGCGCCGCGTGCTCAAGCCGGGCGGACGGCTGATCGTGCTGGAATTCTCCAGAATCGCCAAACCGCTGGAGCCGTTTTACGATGCCTATTCCTTCAAGCTGTTGCCCAAAATCGGGCAGATCGTCGCCAACGACGCGGACAGCTACCGCTACCTCGCCGAATCCATCCGCATGCATCCGGGGCAGGAAGAGTTAAAGAAAATGATGGAAGAGGCCGGACTGGAGCGCGTCGAATACTTCAATCTGACCGGCGGCGTGGTGGCTGTGCATCGGGGGTATAAGCTGTAAACCGGGTTTGACCACAATTTATCCTGAAAAATAAAACGCATGAGCTCATGGGGATGCCCGCACGAACACGACGGCAAATGCGCGCGCGTCAACGACCTGCCCTGCAACCCGGGAATGAAGGGATGCGTGTTGTTCGGTCGTTTTGTCTGGGCGGACGAAAGCAAAAACCGTCCGGCCGGAGGGTGGGGCGGCAACAAGCCTGAGACGGAAGAAAACGATCACCCTCAAGAACCCTCCGGGGAAAAGTGATGGCCTTCCCGGTTTCGCGGGGTTCTCTATCGGTTCATCCGCACTCAAATTACACCCCACCCCACAACGGCGGCCCCGATCTGATCTACCGGGACGATTCCATCATTGTGGCGAACAAGCCCGCCGGGCTGCTTGCCGTGCCGGGGCGCGGGGCGGACAAGCGGGACTGCCTGGCGGGCCGCGTGCAGGCCGCGTTCCCCGATGCGCTGATCGTGCACCGCCTGGACATGGCGACTTCCGGCCTGATGCTGTTCGCGCGGGGCGCGGAGATGCAGCGTCGCCTGTCGCATTTGTTCCGCGAGCGCCTGGTGGCGAAACGCTATGTGGCGGTGGTGTCGGGGCAGTTGGAACCGCCATCCGGCGAAATTGATTTCCCCCTGATTGGCGACTGGCTGAACCGCCCGCGGCAGAAGGTGGATTTCGGAAACGGCAAGCCCTCGCTCACGCGCTATCGCCTGCTGGCGCACGATGCGGCCGCCGGCGCCACGCGCGTGGAGCTGGAGCCGGTCACCGGGCGCACCCACCAGTTGCGCGTGCATATGGCGGCCATCGGGCATCCGGTTCTGGGGGATGCGTTGTACGGGGCGGAGGCCAGTGGCGGCACAGCGCGGTTGCTGCTGCACGCCCGAGCGCTGCGCTTCGCGCATCCGCTCAGCGGAGAACCGCTGGATCTGGTGTGCGAGCCGCCGTTCTGAGCGGCAAAGCAGGGCGTGCCACGCGCCGGTATTCCGGGATGGAGCGAGAGGCCATTACCCGAAGCTGCACAGTGTTGTCCGGCTGCCGGTGTTATACTTCGCCCCGTTTTCTTTCAACCACCCGATGAGGAACACATGAAACGATTCTTGATGTTGTTGACGATTGCCCTGACCAGCCTGAGTTTGTTTGCCGCGACGGCGGAAGCCAAGCGTTTTGGCGGCGGCGGCAGTTTTGGCAAGCAGCGCTCGATGGGGCCGCAACAGGCGCAGAAAGCCCCTGCCGCAGCACCCGCACCGGCGCCCGCCGCAGCACCCGCTCCGGCCGGCAATAAATGGCTCGGCCCACTGGCCGGGCTGGCCATTGGCGCCGGGCTGGGCGCGATGTTTGCCGGCGGCATGGGCGGTGCGATGGGCAATATCCTGATGGCATTGCTCGCGGCCGGCGCGGTGATGTTCCTGATCGCGAAATTCCGCAAACCGCAGCCGCAATCCGCGATGCAATACGCCGGGGCGGGCGCGCCTTACCGGGAACCCCAACCCGCGCAACAGCCCTTGTCCGGCAGCCCGGCGAATGCCGCGCCTGCCGCGCAAACGGGAAGTATTCCCCCGGATTTTCCGGTGGAAAGCTTTCTGCGCAGCGCGAAGACTTCGTTCATCCGCCTGCAGGCCGCAAATGACCGCAAGGATCTGAACGACATCCGCGAATACACCACGCCGGAAATGTTTGCGGAAATTTCGATGCAGATGCAGGAGCGCGACAACGCGCCGCAAAAAACTGATGTAGTGGCGATCAACGGTGAACTGCTGGAAGTGGCTAACGAGGGCGACCTTGCCATCGCCAGCGTGCGCTTTACCGGGCAGTTGCGCGAAAACAACGGCGCGCCGGAAGCGGTTCAAGCAGGGATGCCGCATAGCGGCAACCCGCAAAACATCGATGAAATCTGGCATGTGCAGAAAAACCTGCGCGACGACAAGTCTGTGTGGTTATTGGCGGGCATCCAGCAAACCGCTTTGCATTGATTCGCCGTGCTGTCTGTTCCACCAACGCTAACGCTCCCCTACAGCCGCCCCTCCCGCATCGCTGCGGGGGAGGGTAATGACAGTTAACATGCGCCTGTTCCGTCTGATAAAAATCGTTTTTGTGGTGCTGCGTTTCGGGTTGGACGAGTTCATGCTGGCGCATGAGCGGGTGCGCTGGATGCGCGTGCCGCTGAACATGCTGCTGTTCATGCGCAACACTTCCCAGCCGCGCGCGGTGCGGTTGCGCCTCGCGCTGGAAAACCTCGGCCCGATCTTCGTCAAGTTCGGGCAGATGCTTTCGACGCGGCGCGATCTGATGCCGATCGATCTTGCCGATGAGCTCGCCAGGCTGCAAGACCGGGTTCCGCCTTTCCCTTCAACACAGGCCATCGCCGCGCTGGAAGCAGCTTACCGCAAGCCGTTGCGCGAAGTGTTCCAAAGCTTCGATGAAACGCCGGTCGCCAGCGCGTCGGTGGCGCAGGTTCATTTCGCCGTGCTGCCGGACGGCCGCGACGTTGCCGTAAAAATCCTGCGCCCGGGCATCACCAGCATCATCTCGCACGATGTCGCGCTGCTGAAAGTGGCGGCCGACCTGGTCGAGCGGCTATGGTCGGACGGTCGCCGCCTCAAGCCGCTCGAAGTGATCGACGAGTTCGAAAAGCATCTGGCGGACGAGCTGGATCTGACCCGCGAAGCCGCAAACGGCAGCCAGCTCAGGCGCAACTTTGCCGATTCGCCGCTGCTGCTGGTGCCCGAGATGTACTGGGATTATTGCAGCACCGAAGTGATGGTGATGCAGCGCATGTACGGCACCACGATCAGCCAGGTGGGCGCGCTGCGCGAAGCCGGTATAGACATTCCGAAGCTGGCCGCGAACGGCGTGGAGATTTTTTACACGCAGGTGTTCCGCGACGGTTTCTTCCATGCCGACATGCACCCGGGCAATGTGCAGGTGGCGGCGGACGGACGCTATATCGCCCTGGATTTCGGCATCATGGGCACGCTCACCGATACCGACAAGCATTATCTCGCGCAGAACTTCATCGCGTTTTTCCGCCGCGATTACAAGCGCGTCGCCGAAGTGCATATAGAGTCGGGCTGGGCGCCCGCCAGCACCCGCGTGGACGAACTGGAGGCGGCCATCCGCGCCGTGTGCGAACCGATCTTCGACAAGCCGTTGCGCGAAGTTTCGTTCGGGCGCGTGCTGTTGCGCCTGTTCCAGACCTCGCGCCGCTTCGGCATCGAAATCCAGCCGCAGTTGGTGCTGCTGCAAAAAACGCTGCTCAACATCGAGGGGCTGGGCCTGCAACTCGACCCGGAACTGGATTTGTGGAAAACCGCCAAACCCTGGCTGGAGCGCTGGATGAGCGAGCAGGTCGGCTGGCGCGGCTTCCTCAAAACGCTGCGCGAGGAAGCGCCGCATTACGCCACCCTGCTGCCGCAGTTGCCGCGCCTGCTGCACCACCGCCTGTCCGGCAGCGCCGCTAACCGCAATGATGAACTGCTGCGCAAAATGCTGGAGCAACAAAAACGTTACAACATCCTGCTGGCGCTGCTCATCCTGCTGCTGTGCCTTTTCGCCTGGGAAATTCTGGTTGCGGCATAGTTGTTGCGGCGCGTTTTAAGTGTAGAATTTGCGTTAAACCATTCAGCCGATAGTGGCTTACTCAAGGGAGCAATGAAAATGAAAAAAACCACACTATTTTCTGCGGTAGCCTGCTGTCTGGCCTTGCTTTTCGCGCATCCCTCCATCGCGGATCATAACAGCATGCACACGCCTTCCCTGGATGAGCTCATCAAACAGGGAGAGGCTGTCCGCCTCGCGCGCCAGGCCATCGTCGATGCGGAGCGCGCTTATGGCGTCAACCACGTCAAGGTTGCCGACCGGCTCGACAAAATGGCGCAGGTTTTTGAGAAACAGCGCAAATACGCCGCCGCCGAGCCTTTTCTCAAGCGCGCACTGAAAATACGCGAAGCGGGTCTGGGTGCAGACAATATCGCGGTAGCCA
>SCPW01000252.1 GCA_004298605.1 Gallionella sp. | reverse complement strand
AGCGTGGCGGCGCCCCAGCTTGAATGCACTTGCAGGCGTAACCCGCGCGCGTTCATTTCAACCAAATTGCCATACACCATGCGGATGCCCAGACGCTCGGCCAGTTGTAAAGCGGTGTCGGAAGATGGTTCTACGTTTTTCGCGTTTGCCCTTTCTCCCGCTTGCGGGGGAAAGTTGGATAGGGGGCTCAAACCGTAGCCGATCACTTCGGGAATCGAAATTGCGCGAAGCGCCTCGTTTGCCCCCTCTCCCAAGGATTCAAGATTGCCTTTCTCGTTTGTCCTCTCTCCCGCTTGCGGGAGAGAGTTAGAGAGAGGGGCTTTTTGCGGGAGAGGGTTGGGGAGAGGGATGCCGTCCTGCAATTGCTCGGCCAACTCCGCACCAAACGCATCATCGAGATTCACCACGGCAAATTTCAGTTCCTGCCAGTCGAACAATTTGCGTTTGCTCGCCGCGTAACTTTCCATGTCGCCGTGATAATCGAGATGGTCGCGGCTCAGGTTGGTGAGCAGCGCCACGTCGAAACGCACGCCGTTCACCCGTCCCTGCGCCAGCGCGTGCGAGGACACCTCCATCGCGGCGGCTTGCGCGCCATCGCGTAAGTATTCGGCCAGCAGACCATGTACGCGGATCGCGTCCGGTGTGGTGTTGGCACTGGCTTGCAGCGCACCGGCAAAACCGTTGCCCAACGTGCCGATCAATGCGCATTTTTTTCCGGCATCGTTCAAGGCATGGGCGATCCAATGGCTGGTCGATGTTTTGCCGTTGGTGCCGGTAATGCCAATCATCTGCAATTGTTCGGAAGGCGCGCCATACACCGCGTCGGCCAGCCATCCCGCCTTGTGGCGCAAGTCCGTTACAGCGAGATTGGGCGCTTGCCAGGCATCGTTCCAGGCAAAATGCTGCGCTTCCCAGATCACCGCATTCGCGCCCCGTGCAATCGCCTGTGCGATGAACTGGCGGCCATCGGTTTTTTCGCCGGGATAGGCGACAAACGTATCGCCGCGCTGCACCGCGCGGCTGTCCGTTACCAGCCGTGTAACTGTCACGCCCAGAGAGTCGAGCAGGCTGTGTGCAGAGAATGTGATTCTGTCTGCTGACATTACACCTCCTCCTTCACAATATCTTCGGGCGGCGCGATCACGTTATCCAGCGGCGCATCATTCGGCACGTTGAGCGCATGCAGCGCCGCGCCCGTCACTTTGCTGAACACCGGCGCAGCCACTAACCCGCCGTAATATTGCCCGTTGCTCGGTTCGTCTATCATCACCGCCACCACCAAACGGGGGTTGGATGCCGGTGCAAACCCGACGAAAGAGGCGACATAGCGGTTGATGTAATGGCCATTTTCCAGCTTGTGCGCCGTGCCTGTCTTGCCCGCCACTCGATAGCCGGCCACTTGCGCCAGCGGGGCGGTGCCGCCGGGCAGCACCACCAGTTCCAGCATGTCGCTCAACGCGCGCGCGGTGCTATCGGAAAACACTTTCCTCCCGACTGACGGCGCGTCCAGTTTAAGCAGCGACACCGGCTTCAATTCGCCGCGATTGGCGAAAACGGTATAGGCGCGCGCCAGTTGCAGCAGGTTCACCGAAATGCCGTGCCCGTAGGACATGGTGGCTTGTTCGATGGGCCGCCAGGTTTTCGGGTCGCGCAATTTGCCCGGCGCCTCACCCGGAAAATTGCTGCCGGTATGCGCGCCGAAACCGCTATCCGACAAGCTCTGCCACAGCGTTTGCGATTCGAGCGACAGCGCGATTTTTGCCGCGCCGACGTTGCTGGATTTCTGGATGATTTGCGACACGGTCAGCATTGATTCGGGATGCGAGTCGTGAATCTTCTTGTTGCCCACGGTCATCACGCCATGCTCGGTGTCGAGCACGGTTTCCGGGCGCACCTTGCCGTGTTCGATCGCGGTCGCCACGGTGAACGGCTTCATCGTCGAACCCGGCTCGAACAGGTCGGCGATGGCGCGGTTGCGCATCGCCTGGCTGCTGACCTTGCCGCGGTTGTTGGGGTTGTAGCTGGGATAATTGGCGAGCGCCAGCACTTCGCCGCTGCGCGCGTCGAGCACCACCACCGCACCCGCCTTGGCCTTGTGTGACCTGATAGCGTTTTCCAGTTCGCGGTAAGCCAGATGCTGCACGTTGCTGTCCAGGCTGAGCGCGATATCGCCACCCGGTTTGGGCGCATGCAGGCTGCCGGCATCTTCGACGATATGCCCGCGCCTGTCCCTGATGACGCGCTGGCTGCCGGGTTTGCCGCCGAGCCGTTCCTGCAAGGCCAGCTCTACCCCCTCCTGGCCATTGTCGCCCTGGCCGGTAAAACCCAGCAACTGCGCGGTCTCTTCACCCGCCGGATAATAACGGCGGTATTCGCGTTGCAGGGAAATGCCGGGAAGATTCAGGCTCACCACTTTCTCGACTTGGTCGGGGGGCAATTGCCGCTTCAGGTAAATAAAATCGCGTGAAGTGTCAAACAGGCGATTTTTCACTTCTTCTACGTTCATGCCGAGTATCTGTGCCAATTTTTTTACCTGCCGGTTGTCGGCTTCCGCATTCTGGGGGCTCGCCCATACCGATTCCACCGGTGTGCTGATGGCGAGGGGCAGGCCGTTGCGGTCGGTAATCATGCCCCGGTGTGCGCTGACCTCGATCACGCGGCTGTAGCGCGCATTGCCTTTTTCCTGCAAAAAATCATCGCGTATCCCCTGCAAATACACCCCGCGCCCGAGCAATCCGGCCAACCCGGCCAGCAATATCACGAACAGTACGGTGGCGCGCCATCCGGGCAGCTCCAACGCAATATTCGGATGTGCGCCGGGCGCGTAATTCATGGTTGCGCGCCCGCCATATCGGCATTTTTGTTTTCCTGCCCGCTGCCGTGACGGGAAAGCGGTGCGGGGGGTTGGCTTGAGGGCTGGCCTATCCGGATGAATTGAACCTGCCCGTTTGCGGGTAACTGCATCTGCAATTGCCTTGCGGCAATCTTTTCCACACGCGCCGGAGCCGCCCAGGTGCTCTGCTCAAGCTGCAACTGCCCCCATTCCACTTCCATCTGTTGCGCGCGTTCTTTTTCATTTTGCAGCTCGATGAACAGTTTCCGCCCCTTGTGCTGCGAGGTGACCACGCTCAGCGCGCACACCACCACCACCGCCAGCAGCAACACGTTCAGCGCGGAGCTGTCACGCAACATCGCTGCGCTCCGCCACACGCATTACCGCGCTGCGCGCGCGCGGGTTGGCCCGCAACTCCGCCTCGCCGGCGCGCACGGCTTTGCCGATTAAATTCAGCTTGCCCTGCGGCACTTCGCTGGCGCGTATCGGCACATTGCGCGGCAGCTTGTCGCCCTCGGCCATATCACGCATGAAGTGCTTCACAATGCGGTCTTCCAATGAATGAAAACTGATTACCGCCAAGCGTCCGCCGGCCTTGAGATGCGTCACGCACTCTGGCAACACCCGCGCAAGCTCTTCGAGCTCCCCATTGAGATAAATCCGTATAGCCTGAAAGGTGCGTGTCGCCGGGTTCTGCCCGGCTTCGCGGGTACGTACCGCTTTGCCAGCCAGCTCGACGAGCTGCCGCGTGGTGTGGATGGGTTGGATTGCGCGCGCAACAACAACCGCTCTTGCAATCTGCTTAGCAAACCGTTCTTCGCCGTAATCACGTATCACCTCCGCAAGCAAATCTTCATCCACCGCAGCCAGCCACTGCGCCGCGGTCAACCCGCCGCTGGTGTCCATGCGCATATCCAGCGGCGCGTCAAAGCGAAAACTGAAACCGCGCGCCGCATCATCCAGTTGCGGCGACGACACGCCCAAGTCGAGCAGGATGCCGTCTACTTTCGCTACGCCCAACTCGCGCAACACATCCGCCAATTGCGCAAAACCGCTATGCACCATCCGAAATCGCGCATCGCGCCAGGCGCTCCCTACCGCAACTGCTGCCGGATCCTTGTCCAGCGCGATCAATCTGCCTTTGCCGCCCAAGCGCTCCAGTATTTTTGCGCTGTGCCCGCCGCGCCCGAACGTCCCGTCCACGTATAGGCCATCCGGCTTGATTGCGAGTGCGTCAACAGCTTCGTGCAACAGGACGGTAGCGTGGGTCAAGCCCCCACTCACAACGAGAAGCCCTCCAGTTCGGGCGGCAACTCGCCGCCCATGAATGACAGCGCGGCCTCTTGCTGCGCCCGCCATTTCGCTTCGTCCCACAATTCGAATTTATTGCCTTGCCCGACCAGCATCACATGCTTGTCCAGCGCGGCGTAGCCACGCAGGGCCGGCGAAATCAGCACGCGCCCGGCGCCATCCATCGGCACATCTTCGGCATAACCGACCAAGCGGCGCTGCAACGCGCGGATTTTTGGATTGAGTGCGGAAAGCTTGAGCAACTTCTCGCGGATCGGCTGCCATTCAGGCTGCGGATACATCAACAGACAACCGTCGGCATCGGCGGTCAACACTAGGTTGCCCGCGCAATGCGCGAGCAGCATGTCGCGATGCCGCGCCGGTATCGCGAGCCTGCCTTTGCTATCCAGATTAAGTTGTGCCGCC
>SCPW01000251.1 GCA_004298605.1 Gallionella sp. | reverse complement strand
GGAGAACAGCCAGCCAGGGCAGGCCACCTTTTCCCGGATGTGCGTTTTCAGCTTTTATTTTGATCCGCATGAACCTTCACAAACTAACCCCTCCAACCCTCCCCTTGTCAGGGGAGGCTTAAAGACTACCCCATGATAAGGGGGTAGCTTGCGAGGGGCAGAGGGGGATTGGTTTAAGGTGTTACTGCGCATCAATAGTTTTAGTTCCGAGCTTCTTGCAAAATAGCTGAACGCGATGGTTTCAGCGGGGAACGTCTCATCCTAGGATGAGATTTTTCATGATTCAAGCGAAATTCTGTGCTTTACGGTAGTCATGATAGTGTCCACTAAAAATTGGGGAAATTGGGGTCATGGGAAATTGGGGTCAGTGGGAAATTTCCCCCGCTCAGCCGCTCCATTCTTTCCCTGCTTCAGCGCAACATTCTGTCTTATTCCGGCGCAATTTCCTTTGCTGCGGTGTGCTGATCTCGCATCAGAATGCGTGCGGAAAATATGATGGCCAGCATGTTTGCCGTCATCGCGATGTACCCCACCGTTTCGTAACCGATGATTTGCCCCGCACTGTTTCGCGTGATGATGAACCCCGCCAGCGCGGTGGCCAGCCCCATGGCGAGCGACTGCGTGGTGGCGTTGAGCGACATGAAGGTGCCGCGCAGTTTGGGCGGCGTCGCCGAGACGATAATGGCCATTGCCGGGATCATGCGCCCGGAAACCAGCACGAAAAATGCCGTGGTGCAGATCAGCCACAGCCACAACGGCGCGACGCCGAT
Source organism: Gallionella sp. (assembly GCA_004298605.1). Classification (GTDB taxonomy): domain Bacteria; phylum Pseudomonadota; class Gammaproteobacteria; order Burkholderiales; family Gallionellaceae; genus Gallionella. The sequence continues at coordinate 1,124 of SCPW01000251.1, read as the reverse complement.
CTGTGTCACCGCGAATAGCGGCAGCAACGCGCCGGCGGCAATCAGGCGATAGATTTTGATTTTGCCGCCCAGGTCCGCCCAATGGCCGATCAGCCGCCCGGTAACCAGCGTCGCCGCGCCGCCCACGAGGTAAACGATGGGAATGTCATGTTGCGAAATGCCGACGTTGCTGACCGAGTAAAGGGTGATGTAGGGAATCACCGTGAAGCCGGAAAAAATGATCAGTGCGGAGAACAGTAAAGCGCGCAGATGGTTGGCGTCGCGCAGTACGGCAAACATGTCCGAGAAGGTGTGGCGTTTATCCGTGTTGATGTGATGGCGCAGTTCCGGCAAGACACGCAGGCCAATGATAATGAACAGCGCGGTAAATGCCGCAATCAGGATAAACGGCGCGCGCCATCCCAGATGATTGGCCAACCACAGCGACAGCGGCACTCCGGCTATCGTGGAAAGCGAAAATGCCGCAGATACGAAACTGCTGGCCTTGGCGCGCCGCGCAAACGGGATCACATCGCCGATCACGGTTTGCACCATCGCGCCCATCACGCCGCCGAATACGCCCGCCAGCCCGCGCGCCACGAGCAGCGTGGCGTAGCCCGGCGACAGGCCGCATGCCAGCGTGGCCAGGCCGAACAGCGCGAACATCGCCAGCAACATGCCCTTGCGCTCGAACCGGTCCACGAACGTCGCGGCGAGCAGCCCGGACAGCGCGGCGCTGAAACTGTAGGACGCGACTAGCAGGCCGAATTCATGCGTGCTGATGCTAAATGCCGCCATCAGGATCGGCCCGAGCGGCATCATGATCATGAAGTCGAGAATGTGGCTGAAATGGATGCCCGCGAGGGTCAACAATAAATAGCGTTCGCGTGACGGGGTGAGCGGGGTATGCACGAATTGGCACCTCTAAAAACTCAGATTTCAACCCGACTACCGGGTTAGCCGCTCCTGCGGCACGGGGTACAGACATTGGAGGCTCGCAACCCACAAAGCAAAAACCCTCAAGTTTTCACCTGAGGGTTTTTGCTTTGTAAGGAGTCTGACGATGACCTACTTTCACATGGGTAATCCACACTATCATCGGCGCGGAGTCGTTTCACTGTCCTGTTCGGGATGGGAAGGAGTGG
>SCPW01000250.1 GCA_004298605.1 Gallionella sp. | reverse complement strand
GGTTGCGGCCTATCGCCTCGGACTGGCCGCGCTCTTCCGCGCCCACGCCGGGATAGGCGCCGGGCGTGTCGATGAAGGTCATGATGGGGATGTCGAATTTTTCCGCCAGGCGCATCAGACGCATCGCCTTGCGGTAGCCTTCGGGGCGCGGCATGCCGAAATTGCGCACGATCTTTTCCTTGGTGTCGCGGCCTTTCTGGTGGCCGATCACCATCACGCTCTGCCCGTTGAAACGCGCCAGCCCGCCCACGATGGCCTTGTCGTCGGCGAACACGCGGTCGCCGTGCAATTCTTCGAAATCGGTGAACAGGTGCTCGATGTAATCCAGCGTGTAAGGGCGCTGCGGGTGGCGCGACACCTGGGAGATTTGCCACGGCGTGAGCCTGGCGTAAACGTCTTTGGTCAGCGCTTCGCTCTTTTTTGACAGGCGCGAAATTTCGTCCGCAATGTCGAGTGCCGAATCGTCCTGAACATAGCGCAGTTGCTCGATCTTGTCTTCCAGTTCGGCGATGGGGCTTTCAAAATCCAGAAATGATATTTTCATAGTCTTCCCCGCTAAAAATGCGGCGCGATGATACTACAGGCTCCCTACAAACCGAAGAACCGTTTGACTGTCCCCAGCACTTCGCTGTGCTGGTGATGAATTTCCTTATGCAGTGTTTCTTCGTCAAGGTTCTGCAGCGCGTTGTCCAGTTGCGCGCGGCGCGCCACCAATACGTGCGACACCTCCCCGGCTATGCCGGGGCGCGCCAATAAAATTTCTTCGAAGGCTTCCTTGTCGAGGCGATAACATTCCACGTCGGTTCTCGCCATCACCGAAGCCATGCGCGGCGCGCCGGTCATCAAACTCATTTCACCGAAAAAGCTGCCGTCGGACAGCACATTCATGGTGCGCTTCTCGCCGTTGGCCCCTTCCAGATACACCTCCGCTTCGCCGTCGATGATGATGAACAGCCAGTGCTGCGCGGGCGTGCCCTGCCTGGCGATGATGTCGCCTTTGGCGAACGGGACATATTTGAGGCGTCCGGCCAGCTTGCGCAACTCTTCCTCGGTCATCTGCGCAAACAGTTCCACGCGCTTGAGCGCCTTGATGCGCAGCTTCAACTCACGCTGATGCAGCGCCTCTTCGTGTTTTTCGTTTTCCTTGACGATGTGGACGTTTTGCTCTTCCACGGCTGGCCTGACACCGGCGCGCTCCAGCGCGGTATAGACATGCCAGCGCACGACCGCATCGGTCGAATCGTCCGCCGCCAGGTCGGCCAGCCAGTAGCGCAGCGCATAACGCGCGCAGCCTTTATCCATCTCCATCAGCACGCAATTGGGCGCGGGTGCTTTCGCCACATTATTGATTTCCGCCTGCCGGATGGCGTTTTCCACGGCGCCCACCACCTTGGCCGGCGTGGTATCCAGGCTGACGTTGAACCATATCCAGCGCCGCCACTGCACCGGCTGATCGGCGCGCCGCCCCAGCACCAGGAATTTGTTCTTCATCAACTGGCTGTTGGGGAACACCACCGTTTCCCAGTTACTCGTCTCCACCAGCGTGGAACGCCAGCGTATATCCACCACGCGGCCCGAAATGTCGTCCACCTTGATCCAGTCGCCGATCTCGATGGAATTGTCCAGTTGCAAAGCCAGGCCGCCGAGAATATTGCCCAGCGTATCCTGCATGGCGAATGCCACCACGGCGGTAATCATCGCCGAGGTCGCGACGATGCTGCCCAGATCCAGCCCGGCGTAGCGCAGCCGCACCAGACCCCAGGCAATATAGGCGGCGATGACAATAATATCCTCGGTGATGCGCGGCGGCGACAGCTTGACCAGGGGCAAAACGATGCGGAATATCAGCAAGCCCCACAAGCGGATCAGCGCAATCCCGGCGCCGATGACGAAAGCTTCATGCAACGCCCCCGCCACGGCAGAAAATTGCAACGCGTGAATCAGGCCGCCGATGAACTGCCCGAGCAAACAGGCGAAGAAAAACCCGAGCGTATTGACGACGCTCTTGCGCCCATCTTTGAGGAAATTGAACAACAGGAGCGCCAGGCACAGCGCGATAATCAGCAGCGGCAACGATTCATCGCGCCAGAAAAACTGAATGGTGGTATTCCAAAAATTCACGGCTGCCCCCGATGTCCTTAGGAGCCGAGAAATAATAACTTGGACAATTATGGGTGTGCTGGCGGGATGCGCTGCAAGACGCCGGGCGCGCCGCATGGCCATTCCCTGCAAGCGACCGGCAACGCGCCCGCCAGTGCGGCCAGAATGTTCAAGTTATTATTTCTCGGCTCCTTAATTCCGACCCACATTAAAAACAGGGGTTCGCAGGGCGGGGTGGGCTGCGTCCACCCTGCAAAATTATTGTTTTTCCATCGCGGATCAAAATTACACGTTTGGATTTTACAACATTTGATACATGGCAAGCGGCTTGGCGCGCCGCCAGAATGCCCAAGCATCGCCGCGCGCCAACCGCACGCGCCGGATGCCATCGCCGCCCAGAATATCCATCTGCAACTGCGCGATTTTTCCGGAACGCAACGCCCGCCAGAGCGGCTGCGCATAACCCGTTTCAAAGTCCTGCAAGGCTTCGCGCCAGGCGCCCAGATCGCCGCGCTGCAACGCCAGGCGCAATCCGTTCCAGACCAGTAACTGCCCGCCATTATTTTTTTCATCACCATGCCATTGCCCGGGCCACCCGGTAAACGGGATACCCGCGGCAGCCGCAAACATTTCGGCCAACACTTCATCCGCGCTCACGCCCTGGTAATTTTTCGGTAGCGGCGCACTCACAGCGCAACTGCCGCCCCACAGCCACACGCTGTTGACCGGCAATTCGCCGCGCGCTTCGCGGGCTTCATTCACCGGGTGGGCAAACAACAACATCTGGATTTCGTTGAACACCTGATGCCAGCGCGTTGCCTGCGCGCCCTTGGGCAGCAGCCCGTACACGTTGCGCCCGGCGGCCCGCGACAGCGGTACAGTTTCGATGTCCGGCAATTTATCGAGCCGCACATACCAGCGTTGCGGGTGCGGCGCAAAAAACTCCATACCCTGCCCGGCAAAATATTCATTCAGGCTGGCGCAGAATTGCCCGGCCTCATCCGCACCGACATCCACATTCGGCAGCAACACCAATTGCTCGCGCTGCAAACGCAGGTGTGTTGGATCGGCACGCAACCAGATTCCCTCGCCGAGCCCGTCAAATGCCGCAGAAACAGGCGCAATCGGCATGCCTGCCTGGCACGGCATTCCAAATGTTTCACACAGATGATTTTCCAAGGATACCCCTAAAACACCCGTTCGCGCTGAGCCTGCCAAAGCACCCCGCGCCAGAATTTTTTCCAATGCGGGCAAATGCAAACCCGCACAGGCCTCGGCGGCAAAATCTTCCGGCAGGAATAAATCGGTGATAACCAGATGTATGCTTTTC
>SCPW01000249.1 GCA_004298605.1 Gallionella sp. | reverse complement strand
CGGCTTGGGTCTGGCCCTCGCGCGCCATTATCTCGAACGCGGCGCAACCGTTGCCGCCTTCGCCCGGCGCGGCGAATTGCTGCAAACCCTCGCCGCAGAATTCCCCGATCAGGTTTTTTGCTACGCGCTGGACGTGCGCGACGCGCCTGCCGTGCAGGCTGCCGCCAGCGACTTCATCGCACGTGCGGGCGTGCCGGACGTAGTGATCGCCAACGCCGGCGTGAGTGTCGGCACGCTCACCGAATATGCCGGAGACCTTGACGCGTTCCAACAGGTGATGGACATCAACGTGTTGGGCATGGTGAAAACTTTTCAGCCCTTCGTCGCAGCCATGCGCGCGGCGCAACGAGGCACGCTGGCCGGCATCGCCAGCGTGGCGGGCTTTCGCGGCTTGCCGGGGGCAAGCGCCTATTCCGCCTCCAAGGCTGCGGCAATCACCTACCTGGAATCATTGCGCGTAGAATTGCACGGCAGCGGCGTGAAAGTCGTCACGATTTGCCCGGGCTACATCAGGACCCCGATGACTGCCGTCAACCCTTACCCGATGCCGTTCATCCTGGAGCCGGACGAAGCTGCAAAACGTATCGCGCGCGCCATCGGGAGGCAAGCCGCATTCAGCGTTATCCCGTGGCAAATGGGCGTGGCCGGACGCGCGCTCGGGTTGCTGCCGCGCTGGCTGTATGACCGGCTGTTCGCCAATGCACCGCGCAAGCCGCGCAAGCCTTAGGGTATCAAACAGTTGTGGCGGATAATCCCCCTCAAATATTTACGGCAGGAACAGGCACATGCTCAATATTTTTACACTGGATAACGGGCGGTTGGACAGGGTGCAGCCCGAGGAAATCACTGCCCGCAAACCGATCTGGGTGGACGTCATCGCCCCCGGCGAAGACGAGCGCGAATGGGTGGCTAAAACCTTTTCCATCATCCTGCCGCAAGCGGAGCATTTGCGCGACATTGAAGCCAGCGCGCGGTTCTACGAGGAAAACGGTGAACTGCATGTACGCTCGGATTTTCTGCTCGGCAAGGAGAGCGATTCGCGCAGCGTCATTGTGGCTTTCGTGCTTTCCAACAACGTGTTGTTCAGCGTGCATGATGAAGACCTGCCGGTGTTTCAACACTACCGCCTGCATTCGCACGGCCAGCCCGACCTCATCGCGGACAGCCATGACGTGTTGATTGATTTGTACGGCTCCGACGTGGAATTTTCCGCCGACGCGCTGGAAGAGGCTTACGCCGGTCTCGGCGGCATCAGCGGCACGGTGCTCAACAACACGCTCAGCGACAAACAGGCCGGCATCGTGTTGGCCGACATCGCCCACGCGGAGCATCTGAACGGGCGCATCCGCCGCAACCTGATGGATACCCGCCGCGCGGTTTCATTCCTGATGCGCAGCAAATTGCTTGCACCGGACCAGATGGAAGAAGCGCGCCAGATCATGCAGGACATCGACTCGCTGGACGGGCACACCGCCTTCCTGTTCGACAAGATCAACTTCCTGATGAATGCCACCGTCGGCTTCATCAATATCAACCAGAACAAGATTGTGCGCCTGTTTTCGGTGGCGGCGGTGGCATTGCTGCCGCCCACCCTGATCGCCTCTGTCTACGGGATGAACTTCAAGCACATCCCGGAACTGGGGTGGACTCACGGCTATCCGCTCGCCTTGTCGTTGATGGCCATATCCATCGTATTGCCGCTTTGGTTGTTCTACCACAAGGGCTGGTTGAAATAAGGGAACCCCTGAAAACAGCGCAATATTGTAGGGGCGTGATTCATCACGCCCTGATCTATTCACGTATTGGAAAAAGGGCGCGATGAATCGCGCCCCTACCGAGTTTTTTCTTTGGAATAGAATTGGAAAACCGGGTTTTTCCTAAGCGGCGCTCGCCGCATGTTCAACCGGACCGGACAGATTTTCCTGCGCCCGGGCGCGCAGCACCTCGCCCAAGACGATCAACGCCGGGCTGCCCGCCTCTTT
>SCPW01000248.1 GCA_004298605.1 Gallionella sp. | reverse complement strand
GGGTGTAAGTTGTAGGGGCGCGATTTATCGCGCCCTGATTTGTCGCCGTACCCAGGAAAGGGCGCGATGAATCGCGCCCCTACAATTGAATCACCTCAAAATCATGGGTGATCGCGGCGGTCTGCCCGAGCATGATGGACGCCGAGCAGTATTTTTCAGCCGATAGCCTGATGGCCTTTTCGACAGCTTCCGGCTTGATGTCTTTGCCTTTCACCACGAAATGCATGTGAATTTTGGTGAACACCTTGGGGTCGGTTTCGGCGCGTTCCGCGTCCAGTTCCACATAGCAATCGGATACGGCCTGGCGGCTTTTTTTCAGGATGGTAATCACATCGAAACTGGTGCAGCCGCCCGCGCCGAGCAGCAGCATTTCCATCGGGCGCGGCCCGAGATTGCGCCCGCCGGCCGCCGGTGGGCCGTCCATCAAAACAGCGTGGTTACTCTCGGTTTCGCCCAAAAAAGAGACTTGCTCCACCCATTTGACGCGTGCTTTCATGTTGCTCCTTTGATTTTTAAATATTAGAAATTGCTAGCCTTACACGATACCAGAGTAATCCGATAACTTCGTGCGCAAAAAAATAACTGTTATACAGCGATTTGGCATTCGGCAGAAATGTGAACAAATCGGTCTGGTTGCGCGTGGTGAATGCGGTGGGCGCCTCGACGACTTCGAATCCTGCGCTGCGGAACACATTGGCGGAGCGTGGCATATGCCAGGCATGGGTGACCAGATAAATTCTTTTGATGCCTGCCTGTTGCAGGATTTGGAATGAATAGCGCGCATTCTCGAAAGTGTTGTCGGACGCATCTTCCGTCCAGCGCACCGGTACGCGGAAATCCTGTTCCAATGCCGCGCGCATCTGTTGCGCTTCAGAAAGGCTGCCGCCAAGCGGCTTGCCGCCGGTAACCAGCACCGGCTTCCCGGTTTCGCGCTGAAGTTTTGCGCCGTAGCGCAAGCGGGTAAGCGTCAGCCAATTGACGGTATCCTGGCCGGCATATTCGGGTGCACCGAAATACGTCCCACCGCCGAGTATGACAATTGCATCGGCATCCCGCAGTTGCTTGCCCGGCGCGGCGGTGCGCTTCTCCAGCAAATGCAATGCGCCATCGGTAACATAAGGCGTGGATGCAACCCAGAACAGGCCGAACGCGATGAGCAGCAGCGGCTTGGCAAACTTGCGGCGGCGATAGAGCAGGAATATGCCCAGCGCAAACACGAGCAATAAGCTGAGCGGTGGCAAAAGGAAAGCGGCAATAAAATTGGTGATGAACCAGGACATGAGAATATGGGCAGATGGCGGAGTGTGCTTATTTTACGTTATCGGCATCCGGATTCGGATGAATGATTGTTCCGGATATTCAATAGCCGGTGTGGCAGTGGATTCGCCCGGAGAATCAGGGCGCCCTTAAATAGCGTTTGACAGTGCCGGGCAGGCTGCAATAGAATGCGCGCCCTTCGAGGTTTACTTATTGAATTTTTTGGAATTGTGGCTATGAAAACATTTTCCGCTAAAGCAGAAGAAGTCCAGCACGACTGGCTTCTGGTTGACGCAGCAGATCAAGTGCTGGGTCGCTTGGCTGCACAGATTGCTTCGCGCCTGCGCGGCAAGCACAAGGCGATTTACACGCCGCACGTAGACACCGGCGACTTCGTCGTTGTCGTCAACGCCGACAAGCTGCGCGTGACCGGCAACAAGGCTGAAGCCAAGTTGTACC
>SCPW01000029.1 GCA_004298605.1 Gallionella sp. | reverse complement strand
GCATTATTTCCGGGGAGTTGTTCCATCATTCCCCGTTCGTGAACAATCGGGTTTCGCGCGCATCGGGGAAACGTTTGCGCAACTGCATGCCATAGCTGGCCTCGGAATTACGGTCTCCGACCTTGCGCTCGATGCGCACCGCCAGCCAGAGCTGTTCCGCGGTCAAATCGTCGGTTTTTTGCGAAAAGCCCGCGAAATATTTTTTTGCGGTAACGTAATCACCATTGGTGAAATTCAGTTCCGCCATCGCCAGCAGTGCTTGCTGCAAACCGGGCTTGAGCAGCAGCGCGCGTTGCAAAAACTCTTCGGCATCCTTGTTGTTTCCCGCCTGCCTGGAGCACAGCCCCGCATTCAGGTAAGCGCGCTCCGGCGTTTCATACAACGGGTTTTTCAATGCCTTCATGAAATGCGGGATCGATTCTTTTTCCCTGCCTTGCTGGCACAGGAACCAACCGTAATTGTTATGCGCCTCGGGATCGGTATTGTTGATGCGCAAACTTTGCTGGAAATCCTCTTCCGCCTCCTTGTATTCGCGCAGCGCCATATGGATCAGGCCGCGCACGTTGTAGGCCGGCGCATGGTTCCGGTTGGCCTGCAAGGCCAGCTCTATCTCGCCCAGCGCGACACCGATCTGCGCGCGCTCGAAATACAGCCCGGCCAGCTCGGTATGCACCCTGGCGCTCTCGTCGGCGCGGGATTTAAATTGGTCCGGTGCAGCCCGCTCGCCGCCGGACGGCGTGCCACAAGCCGCCAGAACGAGCGACAGAAGCAACAGGGCAATATATTTTTTCACAATGCACCTCGGCTATTCATCTGTGCAACACCACCGGGCGCTGCATGGTCCGTTTGGTTTTATCCTGCACCTGCCCCGCCAACTGCCCGCAGGCCGCCGCAATGTCGTCCCCGCGCGTTTTGCGCGTGGTCACCACGATGTCCGCCCGCATCAGCACATCGCGGAAACGCTGGATGGCATCCTGCCCGGAGCGTTGATACTGCGCCTGCGGAAACGGGTTGAACGGAATCAGGTTGAACTTGCACGGCACGTCGCGCACCAGCTTTACCAATTCGCGCGCCTGTTGCTCGCTGTCGTTCACCCCATCCAGCAGCACATACTCGAAGGTGATGAAGTCGCGCGGGGCGCGCTCCAGATAACGTCGGCACGCCGCCAGCAATTCCTTGAGCGGGTACTTGCGGTTGATCGGCACCAGCACGTCGCGCAACTGATCGTTTGGCGCGTGCAACGACACCGCCAGCGCCACCGGGCATTCATCGCGCAACCTGTCCATCGCCGGCACGATACCGGAAGTAGATACGGTCACGCGGCGGCGCGACAAGCCGTAAGCGTGATCGTCCAGCATCAGGCGCAGCGCGCTCACGGTGTTGTCGAAATTCAGCAACGGCTCGCCCATGCCCATCAATACCACGTTGCTGATCGGCCAATTGCCTTCGGCATGGCGGCCCTGACACGGTGCGGCGGAGCCGTCAGGTGCGGGAAGGGCCGCCTGCGCCTCCTCCCGCAATCGACCGCTACGCGGTAACGTGTCGGAGGCGCGACCGAGCCGATGGTTCGCCCACCACAGTTGGCCGATGATTTCCGCCACGCTGAGATTGCGGTTGAAACCCTGCTTGCCGGTCGAGCAGAACGAACAATCCAGCGCGCAGCCAGCCTGGGTGGAAACGCACAGCGTGCCGCGTGTTTCTTCGGGGATGTACACCGCTTCCACGGCGTTGCCGGTGCCTGCGTCCAGCAGCCACTTGCGCGTGCCGTCGCCGGACAATTCCTCGCGGATGATGTCCGGCACGGCAATGCAGGCATGTTGCGCGAGCTTGTCGCGCAACGCTGCGGAAATGTCGGTCATCGCGGCGAAATCGGATTCCCCGACTTTGTAAATCCAGCGCATCAACTGCCGCGCACGGAACGGCTTCTCGCCCATTTCCGTGAGGTAAGCGGCCAGCGCTTGCGCATCAAAGTCGAGGAGGTTTTGTTGCATTGATTTTCCGGGAATTAACGCGAATAAACGTTCAACGCCGGGAAGAAATAAGCGATTTCCACCGCAGCCGTTTCAGCCGCATCGGAACCATGCACCGCATTCGCGTCGATGCTGTCGGCGAAATCGGCTCGGATCGTGCCCTTGTCGGCCTTTTTAGGGTCGGTTGCGCCCATCAGCTCGCGGTTCTTCAGGATCGCGCCCTCGCCTTCCAGCACCTGGATCATCACCGGGCCGGAGATCATGAAGCTCACCAGGTCGTTGAAGAACGGGCGGGCGCGGTGTACCGCGTAAAAACCTTCCGCTTCGGTGCGGGACAATTGGGTCAAGCGCGCGGCAACGATCTTCA
>SCPW01000247.1 GCA_004298605.1 Gallionella sp. | reverse complement strand
ACCCAACCTCCCCCTTGAAAGGGGAGGAGAAAATCAGCCGCCTTGGGCGGCTCACGGTTTATCGGCGCCTTTGAGGCGCTCACCCAATAAGCCCCCGGCTTTGCCGGGGGTAATTTAACTTTTAATTATGTGGAAAGAGTTATGGAGCTTGAACTCACCGTACTTTGGGCGGCGATCATCGTTTACGTCGTGGCCGGCTGCACGGCAATCTTCGGCGTCGTGCTGGGCAAGCGCCCCGAGCGCGCCGTGCTCGGGGCGCTTGCCGCCGGGCTTTTGCTGCATGCGGTATCCATCGGGCTGCGCTGGGCGCGGCTCGACCACGGGCCTTTTCTCAATATGTTCGAGATACTTTCGTCCAACGTGTGGAGCCTGCTGCTCGTGTTTACGGTCGCCTACTGGCGTATCCGCGCCATCCGCCCCACCGCTGCGGTGGTGATGCCGGTGATGTTTGTGATGATGGGCTGGCTCATGGTGACCAACCCCGGCGAAAGCCATTTTCCGCCGACTTACCACACCCCTTTGCTTTACATCCACGTCGGCCTCGGCAAAGTGTTCATGGGCGCGGTGCTGGTGGCGGTGGGCATGGCCGGTGTGGTCATGCTCAGGGCGGCGGGCATCGGGCGCGAACGCATGGCGAATCTGCCGGTCGATGAGCGCCTCGACGATCTCGCTTATCGTTTCATGGCGCTGGGGTTGATTTTTGAAACCCTGATGCTGGTGGTGGGCGCGATCTGGGCGCAGGATGCCTGGGGACGTTACTGGGCATGGGATCCGCTCGAAACCTGGGCATTCATCACATGGCTTACGCTGGCTTTTGCGCTGCACATGCGCTTCACGCTGAAGACGCGCCCGCGCACCGGCGCCGTGATGATACTCGCGGTATTTGTGCTCGCTTTCCTCACTTTTTTCGGCGTGCCGTTCATTACTACTGCGCCTCATAAGGGAGCGGTATGACGCTATCCGGAAATATTTCTGCCGGTCTGCCGGAAGCATCGCGGCGCCTTGCCGCAGCCTGGTTTGCGTTTGCGGTGGCGGCGCTCGGGGTATCTACCCTGTATGCGTTGCTGCTGATCGCTTCGCGCACGCCGGGAGTGGGCGCGCTGCTTCCCGGACACGATTTTTTCTACAGCGCGCTGGCGCTGCACGTGGATCTGTCCGTCATCGTCTGGGTGCTGGCGGCGGGTTCCGCCTTGCTCGCGCTGGCCTCGCCGCCCCGCGCCGCGTGGGTGGGCTGGCTCGCCCTGGCGCTGGGTGTCGGGGGCGCAATTTTGATGGCGCTGGGGCCATTGCCGGGGCAGGTCGAGGTGCTGAAGAGCAATTATGTGCCGGTGCTGCGCTCCTGGCCGTTTTTGGCCGGGCTGGGGATGTTCGGCGCCGCCGCCGCCTCGATGGCGCTGCGGACAGTTGCGTTGCTGCGACCGTGGAAGGCGGAAGCAGGGGAACGCCCGGCGATGCTCGCGGTATATGGTGCGGCCTGGGGCGTGTTGCTGGCGGCGCTGGCGGCGGGGTGGGGGTTCGTCCTGATCCCCGGCATCCTTGAGCCTGCGGCCTATTTCGAAATGCTGTTCTGGGGGCCGGGGCATATTCTCCAGTTGGCGAACATGCTGTTCATGCTGGCAGCCTGGCTTTGGCTTGCCAATGCACCCGCAAGGGGTACGCCGCCAGACACTCGGACTTCGTCCGGTCTTGGCGCAGCCTGGGGGCTCGCCGCTCCGGCTGGCCGGTACGGGTCGCGGGTGGTGCTGTTCCTGGGGGTGTTCCCCTTGCTGGCGGTGCCCGCCCTGCTGTTTGCCTACCCGCCGGCGAGCGCGGAGTTTAAAACCGGGTTTACCGAGCTGATGCGCTGGGGCTCCTGGCTCGCGGCCG
>SCPW01000028.1 GCA_004298605.1 Gallionella sp. | reverse complement strand
GCAAGCGCATCAGCTTTTTATTCTTGCCGGTCGAACATGATCCCGACAGCTTCATCCGCGAATCCGGCAAGGCCGCCTTCGAGCGGCGCGTGCGGGAAGCCATGCCCCTGTCCGGCTACCTGTTGCGCGAAGCGAGCGCGGAACTGGACCTGCGCAACCATGAAGGGCGCAACCAATTATTGCAGCGCGCCAAGCCGCTGCTGACAGCGATTACCGCACCGGCTACGGCGTTGTTGTTGCGCAAGGAAGTCGCGGCGCTTTCGGGCGTCAGCCAGGCGGAACTGGAGGCGTTGTACGAGATCAAACCGGTCGCGCGCGCGGCCCGCCCGGCCTTTCAAAAAGCCGGGCGGGCGCCGCCTTCGGCACATCGGCTATTATTGCAATGCCTGATAGCCCAGCCTGCTCTGGGCGCGCAGATTTCCGCCGATTGGCATGGCGAAGGAGTGGAGGCGGAAGCAGTTTCGGCGGTGCTGTCTGTACTGCGTGAAACAAATTTCGCCCTGGGCAGCCCCGCGCTCACGCAGTCGTTCCAGGGGACGGCATATGAAAAAATCTTGGCAACGGTCGAGGCGGATATGTTGAGCTGGGGTGATAGCTTCGATGTGTCCGCCGAATTCGCCGGTGTGTTAAGCAAGCTCAATGAGAATCAACGCCGCCAGCAGTTTCAAGTCTTGCAAGCGAAATTGGTGCAAAGCGGCCTGTCCGGCCTGACCGACCCGGAACGCGAGCAATACCGGCAACTGCTGCAACGCGGCTAAAGGGGCGTCTCCCCCAACTCGCCCGTTTCCCCCGACTTCCCTAAGCATCTAACAAGGTTAGGAAAAGCACGGCGGGATCAGGTATAATCTGCCGCTTTTCTGCGGCCTCATGGGCCTCATGCAACCGCAATTGGCGTAATTGGGAATCTGAATATGGCAAAGCCTAAAGACAGCAAAAAACAGGACAAGAAGCAAGTCGCACCGGTTGAGCAACTGCCGGTCGACCAGCAACAGGACATCGAAGCGCGCCGCACGCGCCTGAAGGCCTTGATCGTGTTGGGCAAGGAGCGCGGCTATCTGACCTATGCGGAAATCAACGACCATTTGCCGGATATGCTCGAAGTCGAGCAGATCGAAGGCGTGGCGAGCATGATTAACGACATGGGTATCAAGGTTTGCGACGTTGCCCCTGACGCCGAAACCCTTATTATGACGGATACCGCGCCTGTGGCGGCCGACGAAGATGCCGCCGCAGAAGCCGAAGCCGCCCTGTCCACGGTGGACTCCGAATTCGGCCGCACGACCGACCCGGTGCGCATGTATATGCGCGAAATGGGTACGGTCGAGTTGCTCACCCGCGAAAAAGAAATCGAAATCGCCAAGCGTATCGAAGAAGGCCTGAAGCACATGATTCAGGCAATCTCCGCGTGCCCGGCGACGATTGCCGAGATACTGGCATTGGCCGCGAAAATCGAAAGCGACCAGATGCGCATCGACGAATTGATCGATGGCTTCGTGGACACCGAGGACGAAGCCGTCATCGGCGCCGAAGAGAGCGAAGAAGACGAAGAGGAAGAAGGCGGCGCGGATGTCGGCGATGAAGAGGAAGACGAAGCGGCCGTTGCCGCCGCCGCCGCCGCCAACCTGGCGCAGTTGAAGGCCGACGCGCTGGCACGTTTTGCCGTGATCGCCGACTTGTTCACCAAAATGGGCAAGGCTTACGAAAAACATGGCTATCGCAGCAAGCAGTACGACAAATTCCAGTCGGGCATCTCGGACGAACTGATGAGCTTCCGCTTCTCCGCGAAGCAGGTGGACGCGCTGTGCGACACCATGCGCGGCCTGGTGGAAGAAGTGCGCCGCAGCGAGCGCAGCATCCAGGATATGTGCGTGAACAAGGCCAAGATGCCACGCCCGCATTTCATCAAGACTTTCCCGGGCAATGAAGACAACCTGCAATGGGTCGAGCAGGAACTCAAAGCAAAAAAACCGTATGGCGAAATGCTGGAGCGCTACCAGCACGCCATCATCGAACAGCAGCAACACCTGCTTGACCTGGAACGGCGCGTCGGCATCCCGATCAAGGATCTGAAAGAAATCAACAAGCAGATGACCAACGGCGAAGCCAAGGCGCGCCGCGCCAAGCGCGACATGATCGAGGCCAACCTGCGCCTGGTCATTTCGATTGCCAAGAAATACACCAACCGTGGCCTGCAATTTCTCGACCTGATCCAGGAAGGCAACATCGGCCTGATGAAAGCCGTGGACAAATTTGAATACCGCCGCGGATATAAATTTTCCACCTATGCGACCTGGTGGATCCGCCAGGCGATCACCCGCTCGATCGCCGACCAGGCGCGCACCATCCGCATCCCGGTGCATATGATCGAAACCATCAACAAGATGAACCGCATCTCGCGGCAGATCATGCAGGAAACCGGCCTGGAACCGGATGTCGCGACGCTGGCAATCAAAATGGAAATGCCGGAAGACAAAATCCACAAAATCCTGAAAATCGCCAAAGAACCGATCTCCATGGAAACACCGGTGGGCGACGACGACGATTCGCACTTGGGCGATTTCATCGAGGACTCGAGCACCACCGTGCCGATCGACGCGGCGGTGTATGAAAGCCTGCGCGGCGCGACGGCGGACATTCTGGATAGCCTGACACAACGCGAAGCCAAGGTGCTGCGGATGCGCTTCGGCATCGAAATGAATACCGACCACACCTTGGAAGAAGTCGGCAAACAATTCGATGTCACCCGCGAACGCATCCGCCAGATCGAAGCCAAGGCGCTGCGCAAACTCCGCCACCCATCGCGTTCCGAAAGGCTGAAGAGTTTTCTCGACAGCGAGGGCTGATCATTTACGGGTCGTTAGCTCAGTTGGTTAGAGCAGAGGACTCATAATCCTTTGGTCGAAGGTTCAAGTCCTTCACGACCCACCAATAATCAAGGGGTTACGCATTGCGTAGCCCCTTTATTTTTTACACTGTCAACGAATTGTCAACCGCGCAAGAGGATTGAGAGTTTTTGCCTCTTGCAAATGTTCTGGTGCCAGGTGTGCATAGCGCATCGTCATGGTCAGGTTGGCGTGGCCGAGGATTTTTTGCAGCGCCAGAATATTTCCACCTTTCATCATGAAGTGGCTGGCGAAGGTGTGCCGTAGCACATGTGTGAGCTGGCCTTTTGGAAGCGTCAAGTTGGATTTATCCACCGCTTCCCTGAATGCGCCATATCCATATTGAAAAAATCGTTCAGCGAGTGCCTTGTTGCCTCCATATCGTTTTGCAAGGTGTGCATCCAGTGTAGCGATCAGCGCATCATCCACCGGCACAGAACGATTTTTTTCCTGATTTCGTACCGCTGAAATGTAGCTGGCCGTTCCTGACTTGTGACACGCGCAATCCTTCTGCTTCAATCCATCTCGCACCTGTGGCTAAGCATACTTGGGCAATCAACAGCGTTTCACCGCTTAAAGAATTGAGCAACGTTTTGATCTGATCGATGCTTAAAAAAAATTCGCGTAAACTGTCAGGTCGTTTTTTCGGAATATGGCTTGCATGGAACAGATACGAATTCGCGGCGCACGCACGCATAACCTGAAAAACATCAACCTCGATTTGCCGCGCCACAAGCTGGTGGTCATCACCGGTTTGTCCGGATCGGGCAAGTCCTCGCTCGCCTTCGATACCCTGTATGCCGAGGGGCAGCGGCGTTATGTGGAGTCGTTGTCGGCCTACGCGCGGCAGTTTTTGCAGTTGATGGAAAAGCCGGATGTGGATTTGATCGAGGGGCTGTCGCCGGCCATCGCTATCGAACAAAAGGCCACGTCGCACAACCCGCGCTCCACGGTCGGAACGGTCACCGAGATACACGATTACTTGCGCCTGCTGTTCGCGCGCGCGGGTGACCCGTATTGCCCGCAGCACGATCTGGTGTTGCAGGCGCAGTCGGTGGGGCAAATGGTCGATCACGTGCTGCAACTGCCGGAAGGCACGAAGATCATGATCCTGTCGCCGCTGGTGGTGGAGCGCAAAGGCGAGCAACTGGATTTGTTCGACGAGCTGCGCGCGCAGGGTTTTACGCGCTTGCGCATCAACGGCACGGTGCATGAAATCGACGCGCTACCGGCCTTGCAGAAAACCAAGAAGCATACGGTGGAAATCGTGGTGGACAGGCTGAAGGCGAATGCGGAAGCCAAGCAGCGCCTGGCGGAATCGTTCGAGACGGCGTTGCGCCACGCCGACGGGCGCGCGGTCGCGGTGGAAATGGATAGCGGCAAGGAGCACCTGTTCTCGGCGAAATTCGCCTGCCCGATCTGCAACTACTCGCTGCCGGAACTGGAGCCGCGTTTGTTCTCGTTCAACAATCCGATGGGCGCGTGCCCGAAGTGCGACGGGCTGGGCAATATCAGCTTTTTTGACCCGAAGCGCATCGTGGCGTTTCCGACGCTCAGCCTGAGCTCCGGCGCGATCAAGGGCTGGGATCGGCGCAACCAGTTTTATCACCAACTGCTTTCCGGCCTCGCGAAACATTATGGCTTCGATCTGGAGCAATCGTTCGAAAGCCTGCCGGATAAAATTCAGCAAGTGGTGCTATACGGCAGCGGCAAGGAAAAGATCGCTTTTCAGTACATGAACGAGCGCGGCAAGCCGACGTTGCGCGAACACGCGTTCGAGGGCATTGTCAACAATCTGGAGCGCCGTTACCGGGAAACCGACTCACCTACCGTGCGCGAAGAGCTGGCGAAATATCTGAACAGTTGCGCTTGCCCGGAATGCAAGGGTACGCGCCTGCGCCTGGAGGCGCGCCATGTGCGCGTCGCGGAAAAGAATCTGTACGAGATCAGCGCGCTGCCTCTGAAGCAGGCGCTAACTTTCTTTCAAGGCCTGACGCTGCAAGGCCACAAGCAGGCCATCGCGGAAAAAATTGTGCTGGAAATTGCCAGCCGCCTGACCTTTTTGAATAACGTCGGGCTGGATTATTTGTCGCTGGAACGCTCCGCCGAAACGCTGTCCGGCGGCGAAGCGCAGCGCATCCGGCTGGCCTCGCAGATCGGCTCCGGCCTGACCGGCGTGATGTATGTGCTGGACGAGCCGTCCATCGGCCTGCACCAGCGCGACAACGACCGCTTGCTCCAGACGCTGATGAAGTTGCGCGACATGGGCAACAGCGTGATCGTGGTGGAACACGACGAAGACGCGATCCGCCACGCCGATTACGTGGTGGACATGGGGCCGGGCGCGGGCGAGCATGGCGGGCAGGTTGTCGCGCAAGGTACGCCGGAAGAAATCTGCCAGAGCGAGCATTCGCTCACCGGCGATTACTTGAACGGCAAGCGCAGCATCGCCATGCCGCAAAAATGCCGGGCGCCCGACCCCGAGCGGATGCTGCACATCGTCGGCGCCAGCGGCAACAATCTGAAAGGCATCACGCTTGATCTGCCGGTCGGGCTGCTGATATGCGTCACCGGCGTGTCCGGCTCCGGCAAATCCACGCTGATTAACGACACGCTGTATCCCGCCGTGGCGCAACATCTATACGGCAGCAACACCGAACCCGCGCCGCATGTTGAAATCACCGGATTGGAATTTTTCGACAAGGTGGTCAACGTCGATCAAAGCCCGATAGGCCGCACGCCGCGCTCCAATCCCGCCACCTACACCGGCCTGTTCACCCCGATCCGCGAACTGTTTGCCGGTGTGCCGTCGGCGCGCGAGCGCGGCTACGGGCCGGGGCGTTTCTCGTTCAACGTCAAGGGCGGGCGCTGCGAATCCTGCCAGGGCGACGGCATGATTAAAGTCGAGATGCACTTTCTGCCGGACGTATATGTGCCGTGCGATGTGTGCCACAGCCAGCGCTACAACCGCGAAACGCTGGAGGTGCAATACAAGGGCCACAACATCCACCAGATTTTGCAGATGACGGTGGAGCAGGCGCACGAATTTTTCAAACCCGTGCCAGTCATCGCGCGCAAACTGCAAACCTTGCTCGATGTCGGCCTCGGTTACATCACGCTGGGGCAATCCGCCACCACGCTGTCCGGCGGCGAGGCGCAGCGCGTCAAGCTGTCGCTGGAACTATCCAAGCGCGACACCGGGCGCACCCTGTACATCCTCGACGAACCGACCACCGGCCTGCACTTCCACGACATCGCGCTGCTGCTCAAAGTGATCCACAAACTGCGCGACCAGGGCAACACCGTAGTGGTGATCGAACACAACCTCGACGTGATCAAAACCGCCGACTGGGTCATCGACCTCGGCCCGGAAGGCGGCGAAGGCGGCGGGCGCATCATCGCGGAAGGTGCGCCGCAAGACATCGCCGAGGACAAGAATAGTGTGACGGGGAGGTATTTGAAGCCGGTGCTGGATCGTAGATAATCGTTAACATACGGCGCAATGCGCTTCGCTTATTGCGCCCTACAAACTTACCATGGAGCCAAACGAGTTCTTCAGCACATCGCTGATGAATCTCAACGTGTGATGGTTTAAGGAATATTCAACCGCGCATCGAACTCTCGCACAAGCTCCCTGACTCTATTGTTGATTATGTCTCGAATGCTGACTTTGACAGCAAGCCCCCTGAGCATTGCCAGCATATCTTTGCCTGCATTTTCATATCCACCAACCAGCTTCCAAAACTGACTGCCGTTTAGTTTATATTCCTCTGCGCACAAATTATCGTCGTTGTACATGCATAAATGAAATATGCAGTCGTGGGCTTCAGCTAACTTTTTTCGTTCGGTTATTGTTTGAAGGTTGCTGCTATTTTGAGCGTTTATTGATTTTATTTCGATCCAGTATTGCTTGCCATCAGGGTGAAAAAATTTCAGGTCAAATGGATTTGGCTTGCCTGGAACAATTTGCCCTCCTTGTGATTCCACAAGAATTGCGCTGACTTTTTCAATAACGCCACCGAGACGTGTCGAAAAAGATTTTGTTACACGCTGAGACACAATAAAGTAAATATATTCGTCTACATTATTTGAGAATAATTCTAAGGTAAGAGGTTTGCTATTGGCAAAGATGCTGTCTAAAGTGAGCTCATTTGCCGAATTTGAAATTCCAGCAATCAAGTCGTTAAAAAGATTGATAATTTTGCATTTGGCATCTTCAGAGATCATCGCGTTAATCTGCTTTCGGTCAGATCAACGTGCTTAGCCTGTTGAAACATTGTTTAGAATGGCTCTCCGAACAATTAGGCAAAGGTTGGGGGTAATTGAAAAACAATTTCAGACACTGCCTTCAAAAAGCTGGCCGACTTTAATTTCAAGAGCTACAGCAATTTCATGCACGATTTTGACGGTGGGGTTTCTCACGCCACGTTCAATCCCGCTGATGTACGTGCGGTGCAGGCCTGATATTTCAGATAACTGATCTTGCGACCAACCTTTCGCCTCTCGAAATCGACGGACATTTGCGCCAAATACATGCTGAATATTCATGGGCTAATGATTGCAGGATGTGACTTATTGGTCCACAGACGATCGGTCACATATAATCACGGTTATGTCTAACGCAAGGAACGCAAAATGAACATAGGTGCAGTAATAACCAAAGCTCGGGATATGTACACAATTGATGGTGTGCTTATACCTGAGCCATGCGGTGCTACTCAGGGGGATGGCGGCTACTGGGTTGACGCTTTTGTGTGGGTGCCAAAGGATGAGGAAACAGAAGCGCCCCCTTATCAAATGCAGCAAACTAAATAGTGGACTGCGGTTATCCGGCCTATCGCTAAATTGCCAGGCT
>SCPW01000246.1 GCA_004298605.1 Gallionella sp. | reverse complement strand
GCCCGTATCCTCCGCCAAAGTGCTGGACAGCATGGCCGGACAAGGGGTATCGGGCGGCTTCGACCTGCAACCGCACTACCCGCAGTTGGGCAATGCGATTCTGGTGTGCGCCACCGAAACCAAGACCAGCGAAGATTTGCAACGCTATGTGGCGGCATTGCGCCACGCACTCAGCTAACAGAGGCCAACATGCTGATTTTTGAACGCTCCCACCCCGGTCGCCGCAATGCGGCGCAAGCACCCAACCATGTTGCGGCAACCAGCGGCATTCCCGATGCGCTGCTGCGCAAAGACCGGCCGCTGCTGCCGGAAGCCTCGGAAATGGATGTGGTGCGCCACTACACCAGGCTGTCGCAGAAGAATTTCTCCATCGACACGCACTTCTATCCGCTCGGCTCCTGCACGATGAAATACAACCCGCGCGCCTGCAACACGCTGGCGATGCTGCCGCAGTTTCTGGCGCGCCATCCGCTCGCGCCGGATTCCACCGGGCAAGGCGTGCTGGCGTGTTTGTACGATCTGCAAGAGATTCTGAAAGACGTGACCGGCATGGCCGGGGTCAGCCTGATGCCGATGGCTGGCGCACAGGGCGAATTCGCCGGTATCGCGATGATCCGCGCCTACCACGAAGCGCGCGGCGATACGGCGCGCACCGAGATCATCGTGCCCGATGCGGCGCACGGCACCAACCCGGCCACCGCCGTGATGTGCGGCTACACGGTCAAGGAAATTCCGACCGACAGCGAAGGCGATGTCGATCTGGACGCGCTGCGCGCCGCCGTCGGCCCGCAGACCGCCGGGCTGATGCTGACCAACCCGTCCACGCTGGGCGTATTCGAAAAACAAATTCAGGCTATCCAGAAAATCGTCCACGATGTCGGCGGGTTGCTGTATTACGATGGCGCAAACCTGAACGCGATTCTCGGCAAGGTGAAACCCGGCGACATGGGTTTCGACGTGATCCACATGAACCTGCACAAGACTTTCTCCACCCCGCACGGCGGCGGCGGACCGGGCGCGGGCGCGGTGGGTGTGGCGCAACGCTTGTTGCCGTTCCTGCCATTGCCAGTGGTCGCCAAGCTCCCCTCGCCCGCAGGCGGGATAACCAGCGACTCGGCTGGCGTTCTTGGCCAGCCTAGTCGAATGGCTAGTAGCTCCATCAGAGGGGTTGGGGGTGAGGGCTCAGGCAACGGAGCGTATCGTTATTTAACCGAACAGGATCTGCCGCAATCCATCGGCCACCTGTCCGCCTTCAGCGGCAACATCGGCATCCTGCTGCGCGCTTACGTGTACGCGCGCATGTTGGGCGCGGAAGGCATGCACCGCGTCGCCGAATTCGCCACGCTGAACGCCAACTATTTGATGGCGGAATTGCAGAAGGCCGGTTTCACCATCGCATTCCCGCAACGCCGCGCCAGCCACGAATTCATCGTGTCGATCAAACCGCTCAAAGACGCCACCGGCATTTCCGCGATGGACGTGGCGAAACGCTTGCTGGACAAGGGCTACCATCCGCCCACCACCTATTTCCCGATGCTGGTGCCGGAATGCCTGCTGATCGAACCGACCGAAACCGAATCCAAAGAAACGCTGGATGGCTTTGTCGCCGCGATGAAGGAGGTTCGCGACGAGGCATACACCACGCCGGAACTGGTGAAGGGCGCACCGCACACCATGCCGGTGCGCCGCCTCGATGATGTAAAAGCGGCACGCGAACTCGACCTGACATGGAAGGCTCCCGCCACGCAAGCGGATGCGGGCTAACCCGCATCCGGCAGTTGGAACGCCTCATTTCGTTTCGACGCCAATATCCGTGCTGAGGCAATACCGATTAAAGCCAGATGGTTTGGGCGTCTCTGTCCGGTCGAATTACGCCCAATCCCCCGCAAACTTAAAATCTGGCTTATAGTTTCGTACGCGAACGCACGCACCAGTGAGGCTGGTGCGCCGGCATTCGGGTAATCCGTCGAACATCGCTTTTGTGAAAGGAAATTCCATGTTCAAAATTAAAGGGACAGTCGCTTTGCTGTTCGCTGCCGCCGCCCTCGCGGGCTGCGCTTCCAGCATGTCGGGCGCGGGCTATACCCGCGGGCAGGCAAGGCAGGTCGAAGACGTGCGCATGGCCACGGTTGAGAGCGTGCGCGAAGTGCAGATCGAAGGCACCAAAACGGCTATCGGCACGGCGGCGGGAACGGTGGTGGGTGGCATTGCGGGCAGCAATGTCGGCGCGGGCAAGGGGAGCTCCGTGGGTACCGTGCTGGGCGCGGTGGCGGGAGGAGTTGTGGGGTCCGCCATCGAAGAAGGCGCGACCCGCCAGGCCGGCATAGAAATCACTGTCAGGTTCGATGATGGCAGGCTGATCGCGGTGGCACAGGCGGCGGATGAAAAATTTCAGCCTGGCGAGCGTGTGCGCGTATTGACCGGCGGTGGCGTAACCCGCATCAGCCATTAATCTTACTGTGTCACAAAGCGATCAAGGGATGCAGTGCAAGGCAAAATCGGGCGAAAAAGCGGAGTTTACATATAGTAAATGAGCATTTTGAGCCCGATTTTAACGCCGCAATGCGCCCTTCAGCGTTTTGTGACACAGTAAGA
>SCPW01000245.1 GCA_004298605.1 Gallionella sp. | reverse complement strand
CGCCTGACCATCGTGCTGACGCTGCCCGCCGCGCTGGCACTGGGCATGATCGCCGTGCCGCTGCTGTCCACGTTCTTCCAGCACGGCGCATTCGCCGCGCACGACGTGCTGATGACGCGCGAAGCGCTGGTCGGCTACAGCGTGGGGCTGATCGGCATGATCCTGGTGAAAATCCTCGCGCCGGGTTTCTACGCGCGGCAAGACATCAGGACACCGGTGAAGATCGGTATCGTCACGCTGCTTGCGACACAGGCGATGAACGCGCTATTCGTCGGCTGGATCCAACACGCCGGGCTGGCCTTGTCCATTGGCTTGGGCGCGTGCCTGAATTCCGCCATCCTGTTCCACTATTTGCGCAAGCACGACATCTACCGGCCCGAGCCGGGCTGGGCAAAATTTTTTGCCAAGGTGGGTATTGCCGTGTCGGTTCTGTCCATCACCCTGTGGTTCGGCATGGGCACCGAGCAAAGCTGGCTGACCAGTTCAGGCTGGTCGCGCATCCTGCGCCTGTCTGCTCTGGTGGCCGGAGGCGTCGTCGTTTACTTTGCCGTGCTCGCCGCGCTGGGCTTCCGCCCCAGGGATTTTTCAAAGCGGTCGGTTTCCTGATTATTTGTCGTTCGGGAAACCCAGTTTCGCCGCCACCGGTTTGACTTCCGGAAAATAAACTTTCGGAAAGAAGCTGGCCAGATGGGCCGACCATGTCACGCCATCCGTGAGCCCGATTTCCCGCCAGGGGGATTGCATAAGGCTGAGGGTGTCGTTCAGGGCTGTTTCTCCGATGATGGTTTTTCCGGCAGGGCGGACAGGTGCATGGCCTTGGCAACGGTCGCGCGGGTCAGGTGCGGCGCGAACAGCCCGATGAAATCGTAAGTGTAGCCGCGCAGGTATTCGTTCTTGCGTACCGCGATGCGCGTGATGTTGGGCTTGAACAGATGCCCGGCCTCGATCATGCGCAAATGCCGGTCACGTTCCGGGATGAAGGCGATTTGTGCGAGGATGCCGATGCCCAGCCCCAATTCCACATAGGTCTTGATTACGTCCGCATCGATTGCGGTAAGCGCGATGTTCGGCGCGATATTGGCCTTTTCAAATGCATCATCAATTTTGCCGCGCCCGCTGAAAGCAAAGTCATAAGTAATGATGGGATATTGCGCGATCTTTGCCAAAGTCAGTTTCTTTTCGCCCAGCAAAGGATGGCGCGGCGGGGTAATCACGCAATGGTGCCATTCGTAGCAAGGCAGCGCCACGAGCCCGCCGTAGAGCGACAGGCTCTCGGTGGCAATGGCGATGTCGGCCTCGCCGTGCAGCACCTGCTCGGCAATCTGGGTCGGATTGCCCTGATGCAGGCCGAGTTTTACTTTCGGGTAGCGCTTGATGAACTGTTTGACTACCGGCGGCAGGGCGTAGCGCGCCTGGGTGTGGGTGGTGGCGATGGTCAGGTGGCCGCTGTCCTGCGAGTGAAATTCCTGGCCCACTTGCCTGAGGTTTTCCGCATCGTGCAGGATGCGCTGGGCTATCTCCAGGATGGCCTTGCCGGGCCCGGTGACGGCGGCGATGCGCTTGCCGTTGCGCACGAAAACCTCGATGCCCAACTCCTGTTCCAGTTGCTTGATTTGCTTGCTGACATTGGGCTGCGAGGTGTACAGCGCGTCGGCGGCATCTGAAATTTTCAGGCCGCGCCGCACGATTTCGTTAAAATACCGCAGTTGCTGTAAATTCATGGCACCCCCTTAATAACTATGAGTTATAAAATACTAACAGAAAAGTATTTAGGAATATAACCGTGTTCGACTAGAATGCGCGCCTGGATTTTTTGGGCTGTTCGCATGGATTGGATGTACACAATATCCGGTTTTATGGTCGGGCTGATCGTCGGCGTTACCGGGGTGGGCGGCGGTTCGCTGATGACACCGCTGCTGGTGCTGTTTTTCGGTGTGCCGCCCGCCACGGCGGTGGGAACGGATTTGCTGTATGCCTCGCTGACAAAAACGATGGGCGGCTGGGTGCATGGGCGGCGCGGCACGGTGGACTGGAAGGTGGTCGGGCTGCTCGGCATGGGCAGTTTGCCTGCCGCAGTGGTAACGATCGTGCTGCTGAAATATCTCGCGCTGGATGAAAAATCGCTGCGCGGCCTGGTGACCAGTGTGTTGAGCGTGGCTTTGTTATTGACTGCGGCGGCGCTGCTGTTGAAAAACCAGATCAAGAAACTGGCGCGCCGCAAGGATGGCACGGTGTACGAGTTGCACCATCGCTACCTGCCCGCCGCGACAATCGTCACGGGGATGGTCGTCGGCGCTCTGGTGACGATATCCTCCATCGGCGCAGGGGTGCTGGGTACGGTTGCATTATTATTTTTGTACCCGCGTATGCCTGCCGTGAAAGTGGTGGGCACGGACATTGTCCATGCCGTGCCGCTGACCGCGCTGGCCGGAATGGGGCATATGGCGCTGGGTACGGTGGATCTGGTGTTGCTGGGTGGTTTGCTGCTGGGTTCGCTGCCGGGGATTTATATCGGCAGCCATTTGAGCGCCAAGGTGCCGGAAAAGGTGTTGCGCCCGCTTCTGGCGACCATGCTGCTGATTATCGGTATCAAAATGGTGATGTATTAACACGAGGAAAATCGCGATGAGCGTGAACACACAAAATTTATCCGACCTAGCGGAAATCGACCGCTTCGAACAGTCTATCCAGGCTTTCAATGCCGGTAGCCTGGATTTGGACCGCATGACGGCGGTGCGCTTGCAGCATGGTGTGTACGGCCAGCGCCAGCAGGGCGTACACATGTTCCGCATCAAAGTGCCCGGCGGGCGTTTGGTTCCCGATCAACTGGAAGCCGTTGCGGATGTCGCCGAAACTTACTCGCAAAGAGGCATCGCGCATGTCACCACGCGCCAGTCTATCCAGATCCATTTCATCCCGCTCGACAGCACGCCCGCCGCGATGCGGCGCATCGCCGAGGTCGGCATGACCACGCGCGAGGCGTGCAGCAACACGGTGCGCAATATTTCGGCTTGCAGCTTGTCCGGCGTATGCCCGCGCGAACATGTCGAT
>SCPW01000244.1 GCA_004298605.1 Gallionella sp. | reverse complement strand
CCGCTGCCGCACATCGGGTCGAGCAGCGGCGTGCCGGGCTGCCATTTGGCCAGGCGTAAAATGCCCGCCGCCAAATTTTCGCGCAGCGGCGCGATGTTGGTGTGCTGGCGCACGCCGCGCTTGAACAGCGCATCGCCGGAGGTGTCCAGATACAGCATCAGCTTGCTGTCTTCGATGAACACGTGAATGCGGATATCCGGTGTCAGCGTGTCCACGCTGGGGCGCTCGTTGCAGTGCGCGCGGAAGCGGTCGCACACCGCATCCTTGACCAGCAGGGTGATGAACTCCAGGCTTTTCAGCGGGCAGCGGATCGCCGTGGTGTTCACCCGGATGGTGTTGGTGACATCAAACCAGCGCTGCCATTGCAGATCGAACGCGGCCTGGTAAATATCTTTCTCGCCGCGATATTGGGTTTCTTTCACGCGCCACAGAATACGGCTGGCAATACGGCTTTCCAGATTGGCGCGGTAGCACAGCGGCCAGTCGCCGGAGAAATGCACGCCGCCCTCGGTGGTGCGCACGTTTTGCGCACCGAGCGCTTCGAGATCGTTGTGGAGTACGGCTTCTAAACCGCGCGGGCAGGGGGCGAAAAAATCGGGCATAAATCAGGGCTCGTAAATGGATAACATGGGCTTACGCTGGGGCCGCTTCGGGCGCAGGCCAAGGCGCGAGACGCGCGGTTGTGTCATTCACAACAAGCGGCTCGCAACACCGGGATGCGCCCGAAGCGACCCCAGCCCGGAGGGTTGTAGCGTATTCGGGCGATTGCGGCGTTGCAAAGCTTGCGAATGGAACGACCATTCGCTGCGCATTGCGCCTTGCACTCATCCCGAATACGTTGCAACGTAAGTCCATGTTATCCATTTACGAGCCCTTAGAAAGGCTTTACGGTAACGAGGATGGTCACGGCTGTCAGAATCAGCACGGGAACCTCATTGAACCAGCGATAGAAAACATGGCTGCGCGTGTTTTGATCGGCGGCAAATTGTTTGACCAGCTTGCCACAGTAGAAGTGGTAAACGATCAACAGCAACACCAGCAAAAGCTTGGTGTGCAGCCAGCCGCCGGTAAAAATCTCGCGATACCCCAGCCACAACCACATGCCGAAACCCAGTGCCAGCCAAGCAATCGGCGTCACGAAACGGTACAGTTTGCCTTCCATCAACTTCAGCCGCGCAATCTCTGCCGGCTCGGTGGCCATCGCGTGGTTCACAAAAATGCGCGGCAAATAAAACAGCCCGGCGAACCAGCTTACGACGAAAATAATATGAAACGATTTGATCCACAGCATGACGGCTTTCCTAGGGGGTGTCTCTATCAATCCGGAATTTTAAACGAGACAAGGCGCGAAAGATATTTATTAAGCGCGGTGAGCAACTCCGCAAGCCCGGCTCAATCATACCCCGATGAAGGCAGCCACTTCAAAACACGCCCTTCTCGCCGGGAACTGCAATTGCACATTTCCCGGATATAGGCCACCAACCCGTCGATTTCTTCTATGGATAAAGTCGCACCCCAGGGGGGCATCCATGCCGACTTGCTGATGGCGGGGCCACCGTCCATGATGGCACGCCTGATATCCTCATCGGAACGATTTTCCATATTTCGGGCATCGGTGAAATCGCGCGGATCGGTGGCAAAATCCTTCGTGACATTGACACCTCTGCCGTCACCCTTGACTCCGTGACACTGGGCGCAATAAAAATCGAACGCCTGCCTTGAATCCGCCGCCTGCGCTGCCGCATTCATGAAAATCCCAAACGCCATGGCGATGGTTATTACAAGCCTCGACACGAATCTGCCCCCTCCACTGCTACTGCGACAGCCGCCGCCGGAACAGCACCAGCGAAATATAAAAACCGGCCAGCACATACCCCAGCAATACGGCGATATGCGTCATGAAATTCGCCGGAATCACATTATTTAACAGCGGTCGCGCCAGATTAATGGCATGGGTCAGCGGCAGGATGGACGAGACATGTTGCAGCGACGCCGGCAGTTGGTCGACCGGAAAAAACACACCGCACAACAGCACCATCGGCGTGATGACCAGCGTGAAGTAGTACATGAAAAAATCGTAGCCCGGCGCGAGCGCGGTCACGATCAGACCCAGCGAGGCGAAGCACAATCCCACCAGCAACGAGAGCGGGATGATCCACAAAGACAGCGGCGAATGCGACAAGCCCATCAGCCAGATCACCAGCAGCACGGCCACGCCGGACAGCAGGCTTTTGCTCCCCGCCCAGACGATTTCCGAGAACACGATGTCGTCCAGCGTGATCGGCGTATTGAGGATCGCATCCCAGGTGCGCTGCTCGTGCATCCGCGCGAAGCCGGAATACAACGCCTCGAAGCTGGCGCTGTTCATCGTGCTGTAGCACACCGTCCCGGCTGAGAGAAACGCGATGTAGGACAAGCCGCCGACTTCCGGCAGCATACCGCCCAGGCCATAGCCCAAGCCCAGCATATAAATCACCGGATCGGCGAGGTGGCCGAGTATCGACGGGCCGGCCATCTTTTTCCATACCAGAAAATTGCGCCGCCAGATCGGTATGAAGCGGAGGCTGAACTGCGGCAGGGCGAAGAGATTTGTTTTCATGCCAGCATTAGGTTCCCATTACTCACGCATTTCTCGCCCAGTCAATTTGAGGAACACATCTTCCAAATTCGCCGGGCGATGCAGGTAGCGCAAATGGGGATGTTGCTGCAACTCGCGCAACAGCGGCTGCGCATCCTGCACATAACAGAAGGCCGTCTCGCCGCTCACCTCGAAACGCTGCGCGTGTTGCGCCGCATAATCCCGCGCCCATGACGCCACCTGCTCGCCGAACACCTCGACGACCTGCGGCTCGATATTTTGCTCGATCAGTTCGCGCGGTGAGCCGATGGTGATGATGCGCCCGTTGTCCATCACCGCGAGGCGGTGGCACAGCCGCTCGGCTTCATCCATAAAATGCGTGGTCAGCAGCAGGGTTTTGCCGCGCGCGGTCAACTCGCGCAGGCGTTGCCAGATCAGGTGGCGCGCCTGCGGGTCGAGGCCGGTGGTCGGTTCGTCGAGAAAAATCACTTCGGGATCATTCACCAGCGCGCGCGCCAGGGTCAACCGCCGCTTCATGCCGCCGGACAAGGTCGGCACTTTGGCATCGCGCTTGTGTGCCAGATTGGCGAACTCCAATAAATCCGGCAGGCGCGCTTCAATTTCCGCATCGCTCATGCCGAAGTAACGGCCATACACCAGCAGGTTTTCCGCCACTGTAAAGTCGGGGTCGAGATTATCCATCTGCGGCACGACCCCGACGTGCAGCCGTGCCGCGCGGGCGTCCCCAGGCACGACATGATCCAGCAACTGCAACTCGCCTGCGTCCGGCGCAATCAAGCCGAGCAGCAAGCGCAGCGTCGTAGTCTTGCCCGCACCGTTCGGCCCGAGCAAACCGAAGCATTCGCCGCGCTGGATGGACAGATTCAAGCCATCTACCACCACTTGGTCGCCATAACATTTGCGCAAGTTGCGCGCGCTCAAAACCGCGTTCACACACGCCTCTCGAAGTGCTGCAATACGATCTGCTTGAGCTGTGTCAGCCGCCCGTGGAAAAAATGCTCCGCCCCCGCCAGCACGATGACCGGCAAATGCTGCGGGCGCGCCCAGTGCAATACTTCGCGCAACTCCACCACTTCATCCAGATCGCCGTGAATCAGCAAGGTGTTGGCGGGAACATCGGGCATCGCGAAACGCCCGACTGCCGGGGCGATGAGCACCAGTTGCTGCGGTTGCAGTTCCGTCGCAGCACGCGCCTGCACATAGCCGCCAAAAGAAAATCCCGCGCAGATCAGCGGCAAATCCGGGAATTCGCGGCGCATGAAATTAGCGGCAGCAATCGCATCCCGAGTTTCCCCGCTACCCTCGTCATAACTGCCGGCGCTTTCCCCGACCCCGCGAAAATTGAAACGCAGCGTGGCGAAACCCGACTCCACAAACGTTCTGACCAGCGTGGTGACCACCTTGTTATCCATGGTTCCGCCCATGATGGGCAGCGGGTGTGCGACCACGGCGATGGCGCGCGGCACACCGTCCGGCAGGTGCAGCATCCCTTCAAGCTGGCCGGCTTCACCGGTAAAAATAATTTTGCGCTGTGATGGCATCAGATTTTCAACCGCTCGACCACGCGCCCGGGGAGAATTCGATTTTCTTTGTGCAGGTTCATGCCTCCTCCCCTGTATTACCATCGGGCGCATTCAGTATATAAAACTCGTGCAGCTTGGCTTGCAGCAGCGCCTTATCCGGCAACTGCGTTTGGTACTCGGCGATCAGCGCCGGAGAAAGGCTGCGGCTCAGGGCGTATTCCACCACTTCGTTATCCTTGCTGGCGCACAGCAGGACGCCGATGGCGGGCTGTTCGTGCGGCTTTTTCACATCCCGGTCGAGAGCTTCGAGGTAGAAGCCGAGCTTGCCCAGATATTCCAGTTCAAAACGCCCGACTTTCAGCTCGATGGCGACCAGGCAATTCAGCCCCCGGTGGAAAAACAGCAGGTCAAGCGCGAAGTCCCGCCCACCCACTTGCAACGGGTATTCGCTGCCGACAAAGCAGAAATCGCGTCCCAGCTCGATCAGAAAATCCTTGAGGCGTTGCAGCAAACCCTGGTGCAGATCGACCTCGGCGTGGCCTTGCGGCAGATCGAGAAATTCGACCATGTAGCTGTCCTTGAACACGCCCAAAGCATCGGGATAAATTTGTGACAGTGCTGCTGACACTTTTGCGGGGTTGAGCAACGTGCGCTCGAACAAGGCAGATTTAAGCTGCCGCTCCAGTTCGCGCTTGCCCCACTGTTCGCGGATGGCTAAACGCAGGTAAAACTCGCGCTCCTCCGGGCTTTTTCCCTGATTAAGAATGATGATGTTGTGCGACCAGGACAATTGTCGCACCAGTGGCGCGACAATTTCATCGCATTGATAAGTTTCATAAAATTTGCGCATCCGAAACAGATTGCTGCGGGTAAAACCGCGCAGCCCCGGCTGGGTGCGAGCCAGATGTCCGGCCAGTTGCGCCACCACCCCGTCACCCCATTCCGCCTGTTCAATCTTGCGGCTGATAATCTTGCCCACCTGCCAATAAAGATCGATCAGCGCGGTATTCACCGCCTGCACCGCCCGTTGCCGTGCGGCGGCGATCAGTTGGGTAATCTCGGTGAAATCATCCTGAGGGGTAAGAGGCGCCGTCATACTGTTTTCCGAATATCAGATTTTCAACCGCTCGACCACGCGCCCGTTTTTCAAATGCTCCTCGATGATCTCGTCGAGGTCGCTTTCGTCCACATAGGTGTACCAAACCCCTTCTGGGTACACCACGACAACCGGCCCCTCATCGCAGCGATCCATGCACCCTGCGCTGTTGATGCGGATACGGTTTCCGGCATCGGAGATCGCCAGTTGTTTGACTTTATTTTTGACGTAGTCGCGCATTTTTTGCGCGCCATGGTTGTTGCAACAGGCTTCGCCGGCCTCGCGCTGGTTGGTGCAGAAAAAAACGTGCTTATCGAAATAGCTCAAGACAGCCTCCCTAAATAAATTGAACAACGCCGGATTATACTTTCCGTATCCGCCACAAGTGGAACAGCAGCAACACCGGAAAGATCAGCGTGATGGTTTGCGCCAGCCCGTTGTAGTTGAGCAGATGCCCGTAGTGCCAGTGGTAGACGGACATCGCGGCGGAAGGCGCGTTACTGTCGTACACAAAATTGGCCACCGCCAGGTAAATCACGGTCACCGCCGCGCCAAAGCCGATTGCTGCGGCGCGGGGCAGCCACAGCACCGCAGCCAGCAACAACATCCCCAGCAGCATCCCCAGCACCGCTTCGCTGTTGATCCACAACAGCAATGCCCAGGATTTCAACAACACCGCCGCGATGGCGAATTTTGCCAGCGCCACCCAGCTCAGCACCAGCAGCAATACCGTGAAGACATTGCGCGGTACGCGCAGCAAGGTCAGCAGCAGCGTTCCCAGCATCAATAAATTTAACGTAACGGCACTGCCCGTCCACCAGTTAAACGGCTCGGGCGGCAGCGCAACAAAAGGCTGGCGCGCCACCTCGGTGATAAACACGTTGCCCAACATCGGCAAAGATGGGTTGATCTGCCCGAACATCCATAGCGCGAGCAAGGCCAGGCCGGAATCCATCTCCTTGCCGTGATGGAACAAGCCGCTACGCCAGCGCACCAGGCGGGCGAACAACCCGGGCCACGAGGTGATGCGCACCGCCAGCAACGCGCCGGCCAGCGCGCCCGCACCGTTGGCCAGCAAATCCATATTCGAGCTGACGCGCGAGGGCAAATACATTTGCAGATATTCCATGCCCGCCGACAACGACAGACCCAGACACAGGCTGCCAATCACGCTGGCCGCTACGCCAAAACGCCCGCGCAACGCCAAGCCGGCCAGAAAGCCGAAAGGCAGGTAAGACAACAGGTTCATTGCCGCGTCGAACGCGGTATAGGTAAGCATTAAAGGCATGCCGAGCACTTCGGCAAACTCCAGACCCTGCTCGCGCCAACCGGAAAATGGCGACAGGCTGGCATACACGATCAGCAGCGCGTAGCCGGCCGCCAGCCAGGTTCGCAACCGCGCGCGCGTTTCGGTGATGAACAGTTCTTCCATGCCTTGTATCGGTTGCAATGCATTGCCAGCAGTCGCGCAAGTTTAACCTATCCGACCGCGCTGCCGGGGTGACAGATGCGGCGGCCCGAGCGTGATTCAGCGGGCGCCAACAACACTGCGCGCGCCGAAAAAACTGCTATAGTTATCGCGCATCACTTCCATTCCAGCAATCTTCACATCCATAGAGCGAGGAACCGAATATGCAATTTCAATTCAACAACCATAAAATTCTTTTTGCAGCCGCACTGCTCCTGGGCAATACAGCTTCGGCGGCGGGCGAAAACGCGGTAGATGGCGCCACGCAGGCCCAGCCACCGAAGCATGATTTTTCCGTCGTGACGGAAACCAAGGACAAGACCCACCCTCATTATGCCGAAGGCGTCGAGAGCGGTTTTACCGTTAATGGTGTGCAAGGCCGCACGCTGACCCTGGTCCGCGGGAAAACCTATACATTTGAAGTCGATACCGGGGTAACGCACGATTTCTATTTTTCCACCAAGCCGATAGGCTGGGGCATGGATACCCTGACTGCGGGCATCAAGGGGCAATATACCTATAAAGGCATCGTCACGTTCAAGCCCGCTGCCGAAACGCCCGACACCGTCTATTACTCATGCCGCAACCACAAATACATGGGCGGCGATATCCGCATTGTCAATCCCGGCGAAGAGGGCAAGCTATAGGGCGCAAAACCGCTTGGCCGGATCATTGCCCATCGCGCAAACGCCGCGCGCCGGCGATGCGCTTCAGCCGGCGCCGGTCCAGCCACCATGCCATTACCGGCAGCAACAGCAGCCCGCCGGGCATCAGGAACAGGACAACATAAGGGCTTAATTTCGCCAGGCTGCGCAACTGCTCCCGGATCTGCTGGTGGTCATCCTTCGTCCAGCGGTAGCCGTTTCGCCGCTTCATGAGAAGCCGCAGCAGGCCGCGCGTCCGGGCCATTTCTTTCAGCAGGCGCTCACGCTCGCGGTTCTGGAATTTTAATAACCAGTTGCCCAGCCGCCACACGGGAAGAAGCAGGGCGGTCGATATGGATCCGAGCTGGCGGAAAAATTTCACGGTTGGCCCGGATGCGTGAGTGCGATGGGAGGGTCGCGCAAGAATACTGCCTGCCCGGGTTTTTGCACAAGCGGATAGGGGGGGCTGGAATTTTCTGAAACCGCCATATTTCAAGGATTTCCACCCCCTAAAAAGGCGCTTGCCACTGATCCGCGCACACATAAAAAAACCCCGGCTCGCCGCCGGGGTTTTGATTTCCGAACCGTGCGTCCGGTTTATTTTTTCACCGGCACAACTTTGTCCACGAAAATAATCGATTCGAACGTGCGGTTCAAGGATTTGCTATGGAAGTTGCTCATGACCGCGCCGTTTGAATAGCTGACGGTGTCGCCTTTGGCGAGTTTGATTTTGGAAGCGGCGATCCATACCGGGCTCTTGTCGGTGCTGACTTGCAGGTAGGTGTACATCGAAGTGTCGATCACTTCCAGTACTTTGCCCTTGTTGGGGAGCGGGATGGCGGCGGCCTGTGCGGCGGGAGCGTTCTGTTGGGGTGCTGCAACGGCGATACCGGCAACCGTAGACAGTGCGAGCGCCAGCAGGGCAAGAATGGTTTTCATCGTGACTTCCTTAAATTGATGGATTGATCGAATAAACTGCGCGGCTAGGATACAGAAAAATCGCCTCGCTGGCAAAATCGGCTTTCGAC
>SCPW01000243.1 GCA_004298605.1 Gallionella sp. | reverse complement strand
GAGGTGCCGGACAAGGCGACCATCTTGAGTTCAATTGCTTCCGGCCCAGTCCGCTACATCGAAACCGACGAGCTCAAGCCCGGAGAGAAGAAACTGGTGGAAAAACCCGCGCCGGGCGGCAGCACGGTGTTCGATTACAAGGTGACGTACCCTGATGGTCGGGTGAATGAGCAGGAGTTCAAGAGTTTTTACCGGCCGTGGCCTGAGACTTGGTTGGTGGGTAAAACCCCGAGCAGCACGGACGCGACACTCCCGCCCGTCGCTCCATAGGTAACAAAAAAATAACCGGTTGGTTATTTTTTTATTGCGAATATTTTTTCCGGCCGCGGGCGGGAGTTGCACCAGCATATCAGGAGTTTGGAGTACCTGCGCTCTCAAGTGTTAAGCTACCGCGGCGGAAATTTACCCAGCCGACTCTGCAGACAAGGAAGCCACCCAAAGGCGCAGTCGAGCGGGCGCCGGACGTGCCCTTACGGATGGCTCCCCGCTTGTCGTGCCTGCAGAACTCTGGACCGTGGTGAAAGGGGGTCCCCGCCTAAGGCGGGGGAACGTGAAAAGTGCACGAATGAAAACACCGACGGTCCAAAGATCTACAGGCACCGCATTTTCCTCCCATGCGAGGCACAAGGCGCTCCCGGAAGGGATGTCTGCAGAGTTGGCGGGGTAAAATATTGATTTGGCAATGGACAAGCGTAACTAGCTAGGTTAGCACATCCGGTGGAGTTTGTCAATGAAATTCGACCGACGATAATAATAAATCGCTCAGATGAGCGATTTATTGAATATCTTCAATCGGCAGTTGCCCCATGCGTTTATCCTGGCAAGCTGATGGCCACGCGTTTGTGTCGCGCGTGATGTCCGTGCGTAATTTCAACGCAGCTCTTGGCCACGCCGAATTCCTCCGCGATCAATTTGATGAGCGTTTCATTTGCTGCTCCCTCGATAGGTTTAGCTGCCAACCGAACGCGCCAGGCATCGCCGTTTTTACTCACTACCTCCGACTGCTTGGCGTTGGTAACTACGTGGAGGTCGAGGAAAATTTTTTGTCGCATACCTTTCGAATACAGCAAATCGAATATAGCAAATTGAGCATAGCAAAAAGATTCGCCGTTGCCCAGTGTGGTACAGTGGTCAAATTCAAGCGATCGCTTGGATTTGACCACTGTCATTTTTGTAATGACAACGCTGCGGCGGGAAAATAAAAAGAGGCTTGCGGCGGAAACCGCAAGCCATTGGATCGGTCGGGGATGAAGAACGTCATTCGGGCGAACCGCTACGGGTTGGGCTTTTCGGCCGCCGCGCGGTAGATGGCGATGATGTTGCCGAGCAGCTCGAGCGCCTTGGGATACGGGCGTTGGAAACTGTTGCGGCCAACGATCGATCCGGTGGCGCCGCCCTCGGCGAGCTGCCGGATTTCTTCGAGGATCTCGCCGTCGCCCTTGGCCTCGCCGCCGGAGAACACCACCAGCCGCCGGCTGGCGAACGCTGACGTCACGATATGGCGCACGCGCTCACTCAACGT
>SCPW01000242.1 GCA_004298605.1 Gallionella sp. | reverse complement strand
ATTCACCATGGACCTCAGCAACGGCACGGTGAGCCTGGCCTTTCTGCCGGATTTTGAGGCCCCCGCCGACAGCGGCGCCAATAACGTCTACGACTTCAGCGTCCGGGCCACGGATACGGCCGGCAACTTTACCGACCAGGCGGTGGCGATGACGGTGACGGATGTGGCGGAAGCTGGTCAGCCCGTAATCGACCTCGGGGCCGCCTACGGCAAACTCATCCTGCCCGTGAATGTGGACGGCCACTGGTATTACTACTGGGATCGCAGCGGCGATGGTACCTCTGCAAGCACGGTGGGCGCGGGTTATAGCAATAGCACGGACACCACCCCCCACGATGTGCTGGATGGCCTTTTCACCCAGGACATTAACGGCGCCACCGGTGGTAATGGTAATACCACCAACACCTACCGCTATGCCACGCTGAACGGGGTACACGTTGCCCTGCCGACGGTGGGGGAAACGGTATTAACCACCAATCTTCGGCCCGGCACGGTGATCGACAACGTCCCCGCCGGAGAAACCAATGCCGCCTATGACGACCTGTTGGCGATCTGGGATGCCTATAACGGCGGGGGCACGGGAACGAATATCAACGGTACGCCGTCGGGCTGGTACGACAACGACGCCTATTACTGGTCGGCGACGCCCTCGGCTTCGGGTCACGCCTCCGTTGCCCTCCCCTATGGCTACGTCTACGACTACTACCTCGACTACAGCTCCCTTTACGTGGCGCTTGAGGTGTTGTGAGGTGTGTTCTCGCGGAGCAAAACTTTGATTTTTTACCTGGCCGCGCTGATTGACTATGTTTTGCGTGTATTGCACGGAGCGCAATCATGGCCCGCAAAACTTTGAAATTCCGCTTCGCGCCGGCTTGCGCGTCCTTCGTGGTGCACAGCATGCAGCGGTTTTTTTGAGCGATAATGCCGGAGCATCGAAATCTCGCAACCCACGCCCCCCGGAGCCGCCGCCATGATCCGCCGCAAACTGCCCATCGGCATCCAGAACTTGCGGGAAATCCGCGTCAACAACCATTACTACGTCGACAAAAGCGGCATCGCCGTGGATTTGATCGAACAGGGCAAATACTACTTTCTGTCCCGCCCGCGCCGCTTCGGCAAAAGCCTGTTCGTCGATACGCTCAAGGAACTGTTCGAAGGCAACGCCGCCCTGTTTCAGGGATTGGCCGCGGAGCAGCGCTGGGATTGGTCGGTGCGCTATCCGGTGCTCAAGATCAGTTTCGGGGCAGGCGTCATTCGCGACCGCGCCCAACTGGACCAGCGTTTGGCCGATTGGTTGCGCTCGGCCAGTAAAGCCCACGACTTTACCTGTACGGCTCGGGATACGGCAGACGGCTTTGCCGAACTGATTCAGTATTTATGTGAACACAGCGGGCTACCGGTCGTCATCCTGGTGGACGAATACGACAAACCGATACTCGACCGCATCGACCAGCCCGAACTGGCCGTGGATATCCGCGAGGGATTGAAAGATTTTTACTCGGTGATCAAGGACAGCGACGCTTATATCAAATTCGCGTTTCTGACCGGCGTCAGCAAGTTTTCCAAGGTGAGCATTTTTTCAGGATTGAACAATCTGGAAGACATCACCCTGGATGCTCGTTACAGCGCGATTTGCGGCTATACCGACCACGACGTCGACCGCGTGTTCGCGCCGGAATTGGCGGGGCTGGACCGCGCCCAGATCCGCGCCTGGTACAACGGCTACAACTGGCTGGGCGAGTCGGTCTACAACCCTTTCGACATCCTGCTGCTGTTCCGCAATCGCCAATTCCGCCCTTACTGGTTCGAAACCGGTACGCCGACTTTCCTCGTCAAACTGCTGACCGAGCGGCGCCAGTTCACCCCCGATCTGGAGCGCCTTATGGCGCCGGAAACGCTGCTGTCGACTTTCGACGTCGGCAATATTCCCACCGAGGCCATTCTGTTCCAGGCCGGTTACCTGACCGTCGACCAGGTGCGTTACATTCCGGGGCGCATGGAGTTGACCCTGCGCTATCCGAACCTGGAAGTCAAAGCCAGCCTCAACGACAGCCTGCTGCAAGCCTTGTCCGGCAATCCTTCCGTGCCGGCGCGCCAGATCAGCCGGCTGTACGACGTCTTGACGGCCAACGACCTGCCGGCGCTACGCCAGCTGTTCCAGGCCTTTTATGCCGGCATTCCGTACGAGTGGTACACCAATAACCCGATAGCCCAGTACGAAGGCTATTACGCCAGCGTGTTCTACAGCCATTTCGCCGCCCTGGGGCTGGATACCACGGTGGAAGACAGCACCAATCAGGGCCGCATCGACCTGACGCTACGCTTTAACGGACGGGTGTATCTGTTCGAATTCAAAGTGGTGGAACGGGAGGCGGAGGGCAAGGCCATGGCGCAGATCAAGGCCAACCGCTATGCCGACAAATACCGCGCGCGCGGCGAGCCGATCCATCTGATCGGCGTCGAGTTCAGCCGCGCCGAGCGCAATATCGTCGGCTTCGACGTGGAATCGGCTGACGAGGTTACATGAACCCTTTGTGGTCGTCGCATGATGCTATGTAAAAACCAGGTACGCACAGCGTACCCTACGGTTGGCTAGCCCCTGGAAATAGCGCATCGATAGCGGCAAACCGTCAGTCCATTCGGGCTACGGCGTTATGCCTCTGCGGCGGGCTTGGGGTCGGCCATCGCCGCTTCGTTCAGCGGAACGGAGCGCTCCACGCAAAAAGCCAGATGGTCGAGTTGCACGGCGGTGCCGGCCAGTTCGCCGATCAGCAGGGTCGTGTTGGCAATGACGTGGAACGGTATTTCGCCCTTGGCGTCCTGAAAAGTGGCGCGCGTCAGCAGTTCGCAAATCCCCTGGATGCCCAGCAAAATTTTTTCATGGGTCTGGTCGACGATGCCGACCAGGTGCTGCAACGATGCAGCGCTGTCGACGCGCACCGCGTATGACAGGTCGTCACCGGGGCGGCAACCGGCCACCAGCAAAGGCTCCAGCGCGCCGGTAAGCTGCGCCAGACCGCAGGAATCTTC
>SCPW01000241.1 GCA_004298605.1 Gallionella sp. | reverse complement strand
CATCGGCGATCGGGGGTTCGTTTCGCATGTACCCCTTTCCGAGAATTGACGCGATAGCCCACAAAAATTGCGGCATCCAGATTATAGAAACGGATGCTGCGCCGGGCTTGTCGCTTACCTTCCCGGCGAACTGCCGAGAAATTCTCGGTGGTTGCGCTTTCATTCTGAGGTTTCCTCGGTATTTCATCTTCCAAGAGGTGGATTTCATGCTACCAGTTTTTCTTTCTGTTGAGCAATGACCCAGTCATCCAGAAACTGCATCGGTGACTTGTAGCCCAACGTTGAGTGGAGCCGTTTCCGGTTGTAGAACACCTCAATGTATTCAAAGCTCAGAGTTATCATCTCATCATGTGTTTCGAAACGCATGCCCATGCACCCACTCGTTCTTAAAGCTGTTGAACCAGCTCTCGGTCGGCGCGTTATCCCAGCAGTTTCCCTTGCGGCTCATCGAGCAGACCATGCCGTATGCCTTCAGTTTTGCCCGGTAGACGTGGCTGGCGTATTGGCTACCCCGGTCGGAGTGGTGGATCAGCCCAGCCGCCGGTTTGCGCCGGAACCACGCCATGGTTAGCGCGTCGGTCACGATGTCCGCCGTCGTGCGCGGTTTCAGCGACCAGCCGACCACTTCACGGTTGAACAGGTCGGGCACGATCGCCGGGGGCAGCCAGCCTTCATCCGCCCACAAGTAGGTGATGTCGGATGTCCAGACCTGATTGGGTGCGTCGGGCGTGAAGTTCACTCACGAAAGCTCAAATCTGGCCAAACCCAACACCTCAGTCGCTGCACACAACCTGTGGTCGAGACTGGCGATTCGTGCGCCCAGGCGGCGAGCGACCGCCAGATGCAGTGCGTCCCCTGCCCGCAGGGCGGTGGGCGATTCGATGAGTACCGCTGCGGTACGAAAGTCCGCCGGATCAATTTCTACCGTGACAAGGTGCATGGATGCAAACCGCTGAAAATTGGCGATTGCCTGCTGGCGGGTCTCGGCATCCATGGCATCCGTCCGCTGTTTGATGCCGCCGATGCTGGACATCTCGGTTAAAGTCCAAGCCGAAATCATCAGCTTCGCTTTACGCTGGCTTTCGAGCCGAGCCACGAGATTGGCCGCGCCGGGTTCTCGAAAAAAAATCGCGCCCAGCACCGAAGTGCCGAGATAAATCACAGCATATCCTGTTCGCGCATTTCGGCAACAGTCAGACCCGATGTCGGCGGCGCAGACACCCAATTGCGCAAGTCAGGCCAGTCGAAGCCACCTGATCGCGGCTCGGGAAGGAGACGCGCCACTGGCTTTCCCCGGCGAGTGATGACAACGCCTTGACCCGCTTCAACTTCGGCGAGCAACGCGGATAGATGCGACTTGGCATCGGCTACTGTGGCAGTTTTCATCGTTCAGGCATCCTGAAATGGTCAACTCAGATGCCGTTTTTTATCAAGTTGGTCTTTTTGTAAAGAGATGTCGCGCCTAATGGCTATTTATTACACCCACTCTTGCCCTTACTCAAGGATCCCCTGTGTCAGACTGGCAGCCTGTCCGGCTTCCCGTTATTTCCAACAACACCCCGCAAGCCGGCAGATTGTTGTTGCCCAGTGGTGCGCGCCCGGCGGCCAGTTTGAACAGCGGGTCACTGCGCAAGGTGTTGGCATCATACGCGCTGTGTCAGCAGATCGCGCAGGGAATGGGTGATATAGCGAGGATCGCGGGTATCGGCAATGGCCGCAGTCAGGCGATCGATCAGGCCGATGCGTTGACCCACGACGCCAAGCAACAGGACGCCCAGATCAGAGGATATCTCACCGCCCGCAAAATCGGCGCGGATTGTGTAACTCGCAGCAGGGGGAAATCGGAGTTGTTCTGGGGTAAAATCGGCGGCAGGGCGGATACAGGCAGGAATTTTTTACGGGTCGGAATCTTGATAACACAAGTTATATCAAATGCTTGC
>SCPW01000240.1 GCA_004298605.1 Gallionella sp. | reverse complement strand
CATCAACAGGCGTTGGAATTGGCCACAAAACAGGGCAAGGCGACGCTGGAACAACTACAGCGCGGGGACAAGCCGGAGTTGAAGTGGGATGCCGCCCAGAGCATCACCCGCGCGCAACATGGCTCCCTGGATACGGGTCTGGTGCGGAAAATATTCCAGGTGAATGCGGCCAAATTGCCGCAGTACGTCGGTGCGGAAGCGGCGCAGAACGGTTATGTGCTGGTGCGCGTGGATGCCGTCAAGGAAGGCGGAAAACCCGACGACATGAAACGCGCCCGTTACGCGCAACAACTGCGCCAACTGGCCGGCGAGGGAATGCTGCAAGCTTATGTGGCGGACGCAAAACAGCAGGCGACCATCAAAGTGAAATTGCCTGAGGCTGCACCGGCGCAGCCTTGATTCCGGGCGCGCCCCTACTGATCGCCCGCCTACAAAATCCTGTTCCTGGTCCTGAGCCATCCGATCAGCAGGAAGGTCGCGGTTGAAGCCAGTATCAGGCTGGCAAGGATCAGCGGAATGGCGGGGTTGTGCCGGACGATGGCGACAATAAACGGCGTTTCGACAATTTCCTTGAACCGGTAGGTCGCGCCGGTTATGCCGATTTGCGCATGATGCGCCTGGCGGGCATCCAGCGCCATAAAGAGCCGCTGCCGGTCGCCGTTATCCGATTGCCACAGGAATTGCGCGAAAGGCATTCCGGTGTCGGTTTGAAATAATCCCTGCAGAAGAAGCACCCCGCTCTCCAGGGGTTGTGGTTTGTTCACCTCCAGGCGGAATTCACGGTTATCCGTATCCCGGGCGATAGCCACGCCTCCCGGCATCGTTTGCCCGCTCAGCATGACCACCTGGCGGCGCCCGCCATCGAAGATCGCCGGTTCGTTGAAGGCGATTTCCTTTTTGAGTTGCCGCCCATCGGGGCTGTTGAATAGCAGTGCTACTTCGGTGTCTTTCAGGGAATTGTCCGGATAGTAGATATTTTTCAGTGACTCGACCCGGACATTGCCCAACCCGGGTAGCGCCACACCCTGTGCCGCAATCATGGTGCGGCTCGTGCTGGCATAGAAACCTTCGAACAGGTGCGCGGCCATCGTGGATAGCAGCGCGATATGAAACAGCAGCGCCGCGCTGGCCTTGAGCCTGCCCGCCCTGGTGCCAATCAGGCGGATGACCGAATCAACGGTGCAGGCGAGCAGGTTGATGCCAAACAGCGAGAATGT
This sequence comes from Gallionella sp., assembly GCA_004298605.1. Lineage (GTDB taxonomy): Bacteria > Pseudomonadota > Gammaproteobacteria > Burkholderiales > Gallionellaceae > Gallionella. Next base: position 817 of record SCPW01000240.1, on the reverse strand, counting down.
CACCAGCAGCGCATAGAGCCAGAGATGTTCGCCCCTGACCGGCTTAAAAAAATAATTCAGGTCAAGATGAAAAAAACTCGGGTAAAGCTCCGGATGGTTGTTCATCACCAGGCTGCCCACGATAAGGTTTAATACCACGATCAGGCACAGTATGAACCCCGCATGCCGATCGCCCAGTATACGAATCAAGCTATACAACATAATCAGAACCGGTGAATGGATTGGGAGAAGAAACTGGTGCCGATGAACGCGACCAGGATCATGGCGATGCCGGCGATATACAGGGGCACTTTCCAGCGCCGCAATTTTGGCAATTTGTCGATGTGCAGCAGGTTGCCATAGAACAGCCACAATATCACTGACCAGTGCAGTTTCGGATCCCACATGAAATAGGCGCCCCACGCAAAATAGCCCCATATCCCGCCGAACAGCATGGCCAGGGTAAAAAAGATGAAGCCGATGCGGTTGATATCCGTCATCAGCAGAGATCGCCCCGCCAGCGCGGGATCGTTCCTATACCATGCGGGAATGGCATAGACGGCGCTGACGCCCGCCACAAACCAGAAAGCATATGCCGCGAAGGATACCGGTATATGCAAGGGATACCAGATCGTGTGCAGAAACATCGGGGGAAAACGGATGACGTCCACGAAGATAAAAATGACGGATGCCGCCGCCAGGGACAGCGCCTGCAAGGCAATGAACTCCTTGTTGGAGATTCTTTTGCGGTAAATCAGCGCGCACACGGCCAGCAACACCGACAAGGCGACGAACGACTCGATCTTGTCGGTAAAGGGAAAAAACTCCTTCATGTAAG
>SCPW01000239.1 GCA_004298605.1 Gallionella sp. | reverse complement strand
GCCAAGCCTTGCTTGGTAGGCAGGATGAAGATGCGGCGCTGCGTGAGGGTGATGGTTCCGCTCTCGATTTTCGGGCGGAACAGCCAGGTGCGGAATTTTTGTTTGAGAATGGTGAGCACCGGCGTGAGCCTCTGTTAACCTTGGAAAAAACAGTGTGCGGCGTGGCGGGTGCGAATTCATTCGCACGAGCGACAGGTTATATGCGAATACCCCCGGGGTACAAGCCTCAGCCTCTGCGGGGTAAATCGCGCCCTTGCGGAGTTGACCTTTGAACCTAAAAAAACTTAGTTGTCCGCAGATTACGCAGATTTCCGCCGATTAAACAAGGGGTAATCCAAAATTTTCGCTCAACCTTTTGGGTGATGCATTACTCGTCAGCAACGCTTTGAAAATCTGCGTTAATCTGCGTAATCTGCGGATTAAACTGAGGTTTTTAGGTTGAAACAGAATTTAAATAACGCCGCAACGTGACGATCCTTTACAAGAACCGCCGCACAAACTCGCCGGGAGCGATGATGGGGTATTGTCCGGATAGTTCATCAAAATCGCTATCGCCGGTTATCAACCAATCGGCTTTGCTGGCAATCAGGCTCGCCAGCAAAGGATTGTCGTTTGGGTCGGCAGGGACATTAGCCTCGACCCCACCAATGGACACCACCTCGGCTTCAAACCGCATCAACCCGATGTAGCGGGAAATCTGCTCGTCGTCCCAGCCCAGCCGTTTCTTGATTTTTGGGTAAGCCAGCACACGAGCGATTTCTTCCAACATCGGCTCGGAAACAACCAGATCGAAATTCCGTTTGCGCCATGCGGCGACGATTCTGCCGGGTGTACTGTCAGGCAGCATCAGGCCGGACAGCAGCACATTGGTATCGAGGACGATACGCAAGATCAGCGTTTCCTTGCGGCAGTAATGGCCTTTGCGATCTCCAGTTCGGCAACCTCGGTGGATTCCCCCTGATAGATTTTTGCCAAATCCGCAGACATTCGATCAAACTCGCTGCGCATCAGGCGTATCTTGTCGAACAGCGCGACATCAACCATCGCGGCGACAGGCTTGCCGCCTTTGGTGATGAGCACTTGATCCTGGCGATACTGAATCTCGTTCAGCAATTCCCCCAGATTTTGCCGAACGGTCATAGCGGTTGCTTCTCTGATCATGATAATTGCCCCAATTGATATGCTTGATGCAATTTATTCCTATTTGGCGCGTTTGTCCAATTCGCAGCCCCGGGTTTATGGTATAGCCACCGCCTCGACCAATTCGCGCGCCAGCGTATCGCTGTTGTGTTTCTGGTATTCGCCGACCGCTTGCAGGCGGTGGCTGGTCACGCCGGGCAATACGGCTTGCACATCCTCGGGAAGCACCGCATCGCGTTCGTCGAGCAATGCCCAGGCGCGCGCGGCGGAGAGCAGTGCCAGCCCGGCGCGCGGCGACAGGCCGTGCGTGTAGCGCGCCGATTCGCGCGTGTGGCGCAGGATGGCTTGAATGTAATCGAGCAGCGCGGGTGAGACGAACACTTCCTTGACGCGCTGTTGCAGCGCCAGCAGTTCCGCGCTTTCCATTTGCGGGTCGAGCCCGGCGATGATTGAGCGCCGGTCTACGCCGGACAGTAAGCCGCGTTCCGCCTGCGCATCGGGATAGCCCATCTGGATGCGCATCAGGAAACGGTCCAGTTGCGATTCCGGCAGCAGGAAAGTACCGACCTGATGCGCCGGGTTTTGTGTGGCGATGACGAAGAACGGCGCGGGCAGGGGGCGCGTCGTGCCTTCGATGGTGACCTGCTGCTCTTCCATCGCTTCCAGCAATGCGCTCTGCGCTTTGGGTGTGGCGCGGTTGATTTCGTCGGCCAGAACCATTTGCGCGAAAATCGGGCCGGGGTGGAATTCGAATTTTCCACTGTCGCGCTGATATACCGACACGCCGAGAATATCGGCGGGCAGCAGGTCGCTGGTGAACTGGATGCGCTGGAACTGTAAGCCCAGCGTGCGCGCCAGGACGTGCGCCAGCGTGGTCTTGCCGACCCCCGGCAAATCTTCGATCAGCAAATGGCCGCGCGCCAGCAGGCAGGCGAGCGCGAGGCGGATTTGCTGCGGCTTGCCGAGGATGATTTGTTCGGCTTGCCGGATGACGTTGTTCAGAGATTGGCTCATTGGTTTTTTGTAGGGGCGCGATGGCCTTGCATAGCCATATATGGACGCCCCGAACTGCAATAGCTTTCGCTCGGTTTTGACAAGAATAGATAAAGATTGCAGCCATATATTCGGGCTTTGTTTGCGGCATATAGCCGCTGCCCTGATGGAACCCGCTGGCCGGGGCCCTATCATTCCAGCGCACTCAAAGCGTTTTGGCTATCGCGGGCTTGCCCGGCCGCGGTCTTACCTGTTTTGCCATCACTTTATGATCGCCTGCCCCTTCCTTTGGTGGTTAAGTGATATTCCGCTTTGGCACATCGGTGCCGTTCCGGGAAGCGGGCGTCCATTACATTATTCCACTCTTAATTAATTATCAATCATAAGGTTTGAACCACCGGCTTTAGCCGGTCAGCTTTAGCTGCAATATTATGCTGCACGGAAGGAGGTGCGGCACGGAATACAGATATGGAAGTCACACAGTTTTTCAAATTGAGCACCAATTTACCTCGAACAGGTAAATCGCGCCCAAAGTTATTGGTTGCGTATAAATCGCTTGTTTATGAGAATGATTCTCATGTATATTGAGATGTATTCTCATTTAATATGTTTTAGAGCCGATTTATTCAACCCGCGAAAGCCGGGCAACAACCCCGGTCAGCCGCATTATGGAGAGGCAGCGCCCATGTCGCATATTACGGATAATTTGACATTGCAGCACAAACAGCAACCGACGCGCATGGTGGCCGGTGCGCTGGCTTATCTGGCCAGACACATGGAAACTGGTTGCCCGCGCGCCGCCCGCCTGGCGGCGATGTTGCTGGAACAGGTATCCTCCGACCCGGCGGCGGACGCGCATTTGCGCGAACATGCGCGGGAACTGGTCGAAATTTTGGAACGTGATCCGGCCAACGGGCGTGCTCCGGTTGTTGTATCCAGCACGCGATCATCGGCCGCGGCTGACCGGCTTTTCGCGGGCGGCGCGGTGAAGGTGGCGGCATGAATGCACCCATTTTTCTGAAACAGCCCGCGCCTGGCGTGTTCCCACAAGACGGCGCCTCTGCCGCCAGGCCGTTGGCAATCATGCCGGAAACTGCCATTAAACCCGTGAAGCGCAGCAAACTGTGGGAACTCAAGAGCAAGTATCACTGCCCGATTATCGGCACCTGCCTGCCCATGGATGAACTGGTGAAATTTGCGCGGCGATTTGCCTTCGGCGTATCTCTCCGCGACGAGTTCTCGATGCATACCGAGGCTGCGGGCCGGTCGGGTACGCGCAACGAAATGTCCGAGGCCATCCAGAAACACTTGGACAGAAAATACCAGGCCTGCCTCCGCCGCTTCGAGCAGGCGAAAAACGATGCTGGTGTGCTGGCCATCTGGCGGGAGCACCACGCGTGCGGCGAGGTGTCCGGCGCCATGTGGGCGGCGCTCACCCACAAGGCGGCCAGCGAGGAAACACGGCAGGTTGTCTATGCCGACGTACACATGCTTTCTCACCAGATGGGCGCCGGTCAGGCGGCAGATGCGCGCCGCCTCATTCATCTGGAAAAAGAAAACATCGAACTGAAATCGCTTGTTGAGATCGAGCGACTTGCACGGGTGAGCGCGAAGGCGACCCTGCGTGAGGAGCTGCGCTCGCTCCGGCAAAATGCCGCCGGCCAGCATGTCGAACCGGCCGAAATCATCGCGTTGCGCGAGCGGCTTGCCGCCTTTGAATCCGGCCAAGCGATGATCGATATGGGGCGCAGGCTGATGAATCTGCGGGCGGCTCTCGAACAACAATTGATCGCGGTGCAACGCGGCGCCGAGATGGAAAAGAAGCTTATTGTTCTCGATGGCGAGATACGGGCGTTGCGCGCCGAACGCGATCAATTGGCCGCCGAGCGCGACGCGCTGGAGCGCATTTTCATATCGCCCGAAATGCCGCCCGAAACGGATAACGGCGGCTGTGACGGCGAGTGCCATTCATGCGGCAAGCGGGGAAAAATAGGCTGTGTGCTTTATGTCGGCGGGCGCACCGCATTGGTGGCGCAGTACCGCTCAATGGCGGAGCGTCTGGGCATCCGCTTGACCCACCATGACGGCGGACAGGGAGAATCCGTATCCCGCCTGCCGGACATGATCAACAGCGCGGATGCGGTTGTGTGCCCCACCGATTGGGTAAGCCACAACGCGTATTACCAACTGAAACGCCAATGCAAGCGCAGCGGCAAACTCTGTGTGCTGTTCAAGGGCGCGGGGGTGTCCAGCTTTGCCGCCGTTCTGTCAAACCTGCAGGATCCGCGCGCCGCACTTGCGGCGCAGGACGGCGGGCTTCAACAGGGCATCATCGAAAGACCAAAAACTTTTGTCCGGACACCCGCATGAACGCTCCCGCCAAAACGCCACCAATCCCCGCCGCCATGCGGATGCCGCGCAACCGGCAAGTCGATAGCCGCGAACTATTCCGTGGCGGCAACGAGGTGGTCATTGCGCACAAGGGCGAGGAATACCGCTTGCGCATCACCCGGCAGAACAAGCTGATATTGACGAAGTGAGGGCTGCGCTTTTGCGGAGTCCGGGTTGAATGTCAGGTCGGGTATCGTAATCGAAATGTCACGGCGTACTATTTCCGTTGCGCCCAGTAGCCAGGACGCCGCCTGTGATGTGCCACGGCGAGAATTCGGAGCTCCTCTGCGGTGACCTGATAAATGCTATATGGGAATCGACGGAGGATATATCGTCGGCGAGTGCTACGAAACACGACACCAAGCAGAGGGTTGTCCAGTACAAGATTGGCCGTTCGTTCAAACTCAGCCACAAACGCGAGACCAAGCTCGACATTCGCCTTCAGCGTATAAAACGCTGCTGCGTCGTGCAGTTCGGCGAGCGCCGGCGGAGTAACGACGAGCTTCACTCCAGTGCTGCGCGTACCTGAGCCAGAGCGTCAGCAATCGGAATGACTTGTACCACCCCACTTTCGATGTCAGCAATTCTGCGCTCGGTTTCGGTGGCACACGCTTCCTCAATCTCGGTATCTTCGTCGAGACTAGCGAGCAAAAGCTGGGCGAAAGCTGCGCGTTCACCGGCAGTTAGTTTCAGGGCTTCGGCTTCGAGCAATTCGAGTTGGTTTCCCATGGCTAATGCCTCCGTAAAGATAGTGAAAATTGTACCGCGAGTTTGGTGCCGGGTGATGGGGAGATGCTCGACGTGGGGGTAACCGGCCTGCGCGGCTTTTCGCGCAGATGGCCGCAGGGTTAAGGGCTCGTTAATTTATCGGCAGCCAAGGCAGTCAATCGCCCGCATCTCGCCGTTATTCAAGGTTTCCTGAAGCAGTCTTGCCAGCGCCATAAATGATCGCGCATAAACCGCTTGCATATGAGAATGGTTGTCATATAGAATGATAACCATTCTCATATGCAATTATTTTTTAAACTCGCAGCAAGCCAGGCGAAACACCCAGCCAGCCGCATTACAAGTAGAGGAAGCACAAATGTCACATCGCTTGAATAGCATAACCCGCGCTGCCATTGCGGTGTCCCTGTTGGCCTGTTTCGCAGCACCGGCGCAGGCGGACATGAGCATGGAAGAACGCTTCAAAGCGATGGAGTCGCGCATGGATAGCCTGGAACGCGAAAACCGGGCGCTGAAAGGCCAGTTGCAAAAAGCCGAACAGAAAGTCGAGGTCGCCGGCGAGCAGTTGGAAAAAATTACCGTTCAAGGTACGTCACCCAAGGCGGCTTGGGCGGAAAAAACCCAGTTCGGCGGTTATGGCGAACTGCATTTGAACAAGTTGAATAATGAAAAACCTGGCGGAGCCAGCAAGGACGAGCTGGATTTCCATCGTTTCGTGCTGTTCATGGGGCATCAGTTCAACGACCGCGTGCGTTTCTTTTCGGAGCTGGAAGTCGAGCACGCCTTGTCCAAGGATACGCAGAGCGGAACGGCCAGCACGGGGCTGGTGGGGCTGGAGCAGGCCTATCTGGATTTCACCCTGAGCGATAGCTTGTCCGCCAAGGCCGGGCTGTTGCTGATGCCGGTGGGCATCATCAGCGAAACCCACGAGCCGCCCACGTTCTACGGCGTGGAGCGCAATCCGGTGGAGACCAATATCATCCCGACCACTTGGCGGGAAGGCGGCGCCAGCCTGAGCGCGCGTCTGGGCAACGGTTTCGCCGTGGATGGCGCTATCACCAGCGGTCTGAAAACTACGGCGGGCAAGAATTACGCGGTGCGTGACGGTCGCCAGCATGTCGCCAATGCCCCGGCCAAAGATCCGGCCTATACCGCGCGCCTGAAATGGACCGGCATTCCGGGCGTGGAACTGGCGGGGACGGTGCATTATCAGTCCGACGTCACCCAGAGCGCCGATGCGGCGGCGGGCGCGGCCAGGCTATATGAAACCCATGCGGCGGTGAACAAAGGCCAGTTCGGCCTGCGGGCGCTATACGCCAATTGGAGTTTGGACGGCAACGGCCCCAAAGCCGTGGGCGCCAACAAACAGAACGGCTGGTATGTGGAACCGGCCTGGAAATTCACCGAACAATGGGGCGTGTTCGCCCGCCACAGCCGCTGGGACAACCAGGCCGGCGACGCGGCGGACAGCCAGTACCGCCAGACCGACGTGGGCGTGAATTACTGGCCACACCCCGATGTGGTGGTGAAGCTGGATTTCCAGAACCAGAAATCACCCACCGGCAAGGATGAGTACGATGGCTACAACCTCGGCATCGGCTACCAGTTCTGATATGGTTTTGCGCCGCCTGTTGCTGCTGCTCGCCCTAGCCTCCTCCTGGCTCACCCCGGCCTGGGGCGCAGATCAGGAGGCGGAAACGGCTAGGTTTTTGCAGGAAGTCTATCCGCAGCCGCCCGCGCCGGACACGCTCTGGCTGGCGGGCGAGCTGCGCGCAGCCGCGCGCGGGATTCTGGAACACGACTACCCCGCAGCGCGCCTGCGCTACTGGCGCAGCGGGCAGCGCACCGCCTGGGTGCTGGAGGAAATCGGCAAGGAAATGCCCATCACCGTGGGTATCGCCGTGGACAGTGATGCGGTGGAGCGGGTGCGGGTGTTGGTCTACCGGGAAAGCCGTGGCTGGGAAGTGAAAAACCCCGCATTCACCGCCCAGTTCACCGGCGCCCGCCTTACTCCCGCGCAGGGCTTGGATCGCCGCATCGACGGCATCTCCGGCGCCACCCTGTCGGTGCGCGCGCTGAGCCGCTTGGCGCGGCTCGCGTTGCTGCTGCACCGGCAGGCTGTTGCCGGGGGAGCAAGCAAGCCGTGAGCGCATGGGGAACACGCCTCGGCTCGCAGGTGCGCCGCATGGTGCATGGCGTCTGCTGGATCGCCATCTTGAGCGGCCTGCTGTGGATAGCGCTGGGATGGGGGCTGGATCCGCAGGATTTCGCCAACCCGCTGCGCGGCTGGCGCCACCGGCTGCTGGTGGCGCACGGCGTGTCGGCATACGTGCTGCTGTGGGTGGCCGGCAGCCTGCTCGCGCTGCACCAGATGGGCAACTGGCGCGCGCGGCGCAACCGCGCCAGCGGTTTGGCGCTGACCGGCGCGCTGCTGCTGCTCGCACTCAGCGGCCTGACCTTGTACTACCCGCCCCACGAAGACTGGCGCGACGCTTTCAGCCTGTTCCATCAGGTGCTGGGGGCGAGCGTAGCGCTGCTCATTCCTTTGCATATCCGGCTCGGCAAGAAAGCCCGCCCGTTGCGCCATCCGTAAAAACTGCCGGGTAAAACCCCTCTCCCGCAGGCGGGAGAGGGGGTGGGGTGAGGGTTAGTGAGTGGGGTGCCGATCCAAACAAATTTTTTATGCATTTACAGACCCTCATCCCCAACCCTTCTCCCGCCTGATGTAACTACTAGCCATTCGACTAGGTTGTCAAAAAACGACAACCAAGTCGCTGGTTATGCGGGAGAAGGGAGTAAGTGCGTACGTTGGGTTAGCGGCTTCAGGGTTCGAATCTCACCACCGACGTACGTAATCCAACAACCCCAATTTTCAATATTGCTTTATGTTGGGCTACGGCGCAAAGAACTGCGCCTGACCCAACCCGCATGTCTATTCGAGGTCAATCGCGCCCCAAGTTACTGGCGGTGTATAAACCTAAAAACCTCAGTTCAAGCCACAGAGAACACAGAGTACACAGAGAAATCAATGGTGTTACACATTTTTATGACACACCCCAAAGGTGAATCAATTCTCGTGGGCAACAGTTTGTTTTTACTCTGTGATCTCTGTGTTCTCTGTGGTTAACAGAATTTTCAAGGATAAATTGCTTGCATATGAGAATAATTATCATATAGAATAAGAATCATTCTCATTAGATATGTTTTAGCAACAATTTATTCAACCCGCGAAAGCCGGGCGAAAATCCCAGCCAGCCGCATTGCAAGGAGAGGAAACACACATGCCTTATCGTTTGAGCAGCATCACCCGCACCGCCATTGCAGCGTCCTTTTTGGCCTGTTTCGCCACTCCGGCTCTTGCGCTCGAATACCCGATCGGCGCGCCGCAGAATATGGCGGGCATGGAGGTGGCCGCCGTTTATTTGCAGGCAATTGATATGGAGCCGGACGGGCATATGAAAAAGGCGTCGGAGACGGACATCCATCTGGAAGCCGACATCCATGCGCTGGACAACAATCCCAACGGCTTCCCGGAAGGTTCCTGGATGCCCTATCTGCTGGTGAAGTATGAACTGACCAAGCTGCCTTCGGGCGAGGTCATCAAGGGTGACATGATGCCGATGGTGGCCAGCGACGGGCCGCATTACGGCGACAACGTCAAGCTCAAGGGGCCGGGCAAATACAAGGTCAAGTTCACCGTCTACCCGCCCGCTGCCCCGGAAAATTCGATGGGTCAGCATTTCGGCCGCCATACCGACCGCGCCACCGGGGTGCGCCCGTGGCCTAAACCTTTCGAGGCGGAGTGGGAGTTTACCTATGCCGGTATCGGCAAAAAAGGCGGGTACTGAAATGCGCCTCGCCCCAACTTTGCTGTCGGCGATGTTGGCTGCGTTAGCCATGCCCGCTGCGGCTGCCGACGATACCGCCGCCTTGCTGGCGGAGCTGAAGCGCCTCGTGCAGCGCGTCGAAGCGCTGGAGCAGCAGAACAAGGAAATGGAAAAATCGCTCGCCAGCGAACGCATCAGCGAGAAGGAGCCGGAGGTGGTCACCCGGCTGAAGGCGGTCGAGTTCCAGGCGCTTTCCATGCAGAAGCAGGCGCGCCAGATCGAGGCTTTGGAGGGCATCTCGGTCGGCGCCAGCCTGACCGGCGTGGTGCAAAATGCGAGTGAAGGAAATCAGGGGACGCTCGCCAACTATCGAGGCGACGTCGCCATCGGGCTGCCCGGCGGCGAGATAGGCAACACCGAAGGCAAGATATTCGCCCAACTGCGCTTCGGTCAAGGGGACGGCGTGGCTCCGGGGCGCACCTACGCCAGCACGCCCAACACCACGGCCTTCCAGTTGGCCGGCAGCCCCGCCGACGACTCCACCGTTATCCTGGCGCAGGCCTGGTACCAGCTCACGACACCGTTGCTGGGGGACAGCAGCAAGGCCAATGCGCGGGAACACCTGCATCTGACCTTCGGAAAAATCGACCCCTTCGTGTTCTTCGACCAGAACACGTCCGCCGACGACGAATCGGTCAAGTTCATGAACAACGTCTTCGTGCATAACCCGCTGCTGGATTCGGGCGGCGACATCGGCGCCGATACCTACGGCTTTGCGCCGGGCGTGATCGCCCAATATGCGAACGAACGCGAGAAAGGTTCGGAGTGGGGGCTGTCGTTCGGCGTGTTTGGCTCCGGGCGCGGCGCCGATTTCACCGGTTCGCTCTCCGGCCCGCTGCTCATCGCCCAGGCGGAAACGGCGGCGCGCTTCAACTACCTGTCGGGCAACTACCGCGCTTATCTGTGGAGCAACGGGCGCGGCGCGGGTTACGACGGCGTGGAGCGCCGCCACAGCGGCATCGGTTTCTCGGCGGATCAGAAGGTGGATGATGCCTTGACCCTGTTCGGCCGCTACGGCCAGCAGATCGACGGCAAAGTGCGCTTCGACCGGGCGCTGACCGCCGGTGGCGAACTGGCCGGCAGCGGCTGGGGGCGCGCCGCCGACTCGCTGGGCATCGCGCTCGGGGCGCTGCGCACCAGCGGCGATTACCGCAACGAATCCGCGTTGTTCGACCTCGATGGCAATGGCGCGCTCGATCCGCTG
>SCPW01000238.1 GCA_004298605.1 Gallionella sp. | reverse complement strand
CAATTTGGCTGGCGGTCATCTGCTGCGCCAATGAATCGCGATCCACAATAAATTCCTTCCGCGCTTCACCGCCGGCATTGGCAATCGCGATGTTGAACCACATATGCGACTGGACGTAATCCTGGGGGACGCCTTTCCCGCCGGCATACATCCACCCGAGATTGAATTGCGCTAATGCGTTGCCCTGTTCTGCGGCCAGCCGATACCACTTTCTCGCCTTCTGGTAATCCTGGGGAACGCCTCTCCCGGCGCGGTACATCACGCCAAGGTTGTACTGCGCTTCAGCGTTCCCCTTTTCTGCCAGGGGGCCATACAACTTTGCGGCTTTTGCATAATCGCCCGCAGCGTAGGCGCCCGTCGCATCCGATAGCGGATCGGCCATCGCCTGCCCGGCCAATGCAAAAAAACATGCGCCGGCCAGCAACATTCGTTTTAGCAATGGATTCACCTTTATCGACGCCGAACCTTGGGCGCCGCCCGCTGTCAGGTATTTTGCACTACCACCTTCGGGAACACCGTCGTGTGGCTCTGCGCCATTTCCGCGACCTTGACCGCGATGCGGCGAGCGATCTGCTTGTACACTTTCGCGATATTGCCGTCGGGTTCGGACACCACGGTCGGCTGGCCGGAATCGGCCTGTTCGCGGATGCGGATATCCAGCGGCAGACCGCCGAGAAACTCCGTGTGGTAATCGGCGCACATCTTTTCGCCACCGCCCGCCCCGAAGATATGTTCTTCGTGGCCGCACTGGGTGCAGATGTGGGTGCTCATGTTTTCCACGATGCCGATAATCTTGACGCCGACTTTTTCAAACATCTTGAGACCTTTGCGCGCATCCATCAGCGCGATGTCCTGCGGGGTGGTCACGATCACTGCGCCGGTCACCGGCGCTTGCTGGGCCAGCGAGAGCTGGATGTCGCCCGTGCCGGGCGGCAAGTCCATAATCAGGTAGTCCAAATTGTCCCAGCGCGTCTGGCGCAGCAATTGATCCAGCGCCTGCGTGACCATCGGGCCGCGCCAGATCATCGGTGTGTCTTCGCTGGCGACGAGGAAGCCGATCGACATGGCCTGCAGGCCATGATTGGTTATCGGTTTGAGGAAATTGTCTTCAGTCGTTTCAGGCTGACCGGTAATGCCCAGCATGGTGGGTTGCGAAGGGCCATAAATATCGGCGTCCAGCATCCCGACGCGCGCGCCTTCGGCAGCCAGCGCCAGGGCGATATTGACCGCCGTGGTGGATTTGCCCACGCCGCCCTTGCCGCTCGCTACAACGATAATGTTCTTTACGCCATCCACCAGTTTCGCGCCCTGCTGCACCGCGTGCTGCACGACTTTGCTGCCGACGTTGGCGCTGACCTGGCCCGCGCCGGGCAACGCCGCTTTGAGGTGCGCTTCGACCAGGGCGCGGATTTCGTCCCACACGCTTTTGGCCGGATAGCCGAGCATGATGTCCAGCGACACGTCGTTGCCGCTGATTTTGATATTCTTCACCGACTTTCCGCTGACAAAGTCCTTCCGGGTGTTCGGGTCGATCAAATTCTTCATTGCGCCTTGCACGTCGGCTTCGCTAAAACTCATGGTTCACTCCTGAATCAGATAAAAAACGGAAATTGGATTCTAAACTAGTTGTTGCTCCCGCACCGGAAGTGCTATGCACACACCGTGTCAGGGCGGCCAGTCGACCAATCGGGCCGGAAATTTTTGCATCATAAAACGGTTTTTACCCGCCGCAACCGGATGATCCATGCGAGCACCCGTGCGAACCATGCGAGCATGTATCCGAATCGTCTTGCGGTTCGCGGCTTGCGCCCGCAGCGGTCAGCCGGCCCAGGTAGTCCTGCCATAATGCGGTCTGATCCTTGCCCAGGTCGTACAGGTATTCCCAAGTGTAAAGGCCGGAGTCGTGCCCATCGTCAAATACGATTTTCATGGCATAGGTGCCGACCGGCAAGACTTCGAGCACGGCAACGTTTTTTTTGCCGGTTTGCAACGTCTCCTGCCCGCGCCCGTGCCCGATGACTTCGGCCGATGGTGAATACACGCGCAGGAACTCGTAAGGCAGTTGGTAACAGACTTCATCGCTGAACGCGATTTCGAGCAGGCGGGATTGCTGGTGCAATTTAATTTCGGTAGGACGTACTGACATGATTCGGGTGTGGCTCCTTAATTTTGTGCGGCGGATAGCGCCACATGCAAGAGCCTCGCATTATACATGGCGCTTGTTCGCAGTTTTACCAAGCCACTACGGGCGCCTGGCATGTGCGGGGCGGAACGCTTTGCATTGTTCCGGGTCGGATTCCAGATACGCGCCTTCGATCAGGTCGATGCAGTATGGGATGGCAGGGAACACGGCGTTCAAGCAATCGTCGATTGCGGAAGGTTTGCCTGGCAGGTTGACGATCAGGCTTTTGCCGCGTATCCCGGCAGTCTGGCGGGAAAGGATCGCAGTGGGTACAAACTTCAGCGAGGCGGCGCGCATCAGTTCGCCGAAACCCGGCATCATTTTTTCGCACACCGCCTCGGTGGCTTCCGGCGTGACATCGCGCAAGGCGGGGCCGGTGCCGCCGGTGGTGACGATCAGGCAGCAGTTCTCCATATCGCTGAGCCGGCGCAGCGCGGCCTCGATTTCCGGCTGTTCGTCGGGGATCACTTTCGCCACCGCTTCCCACGGCGAAGCCAGTACGCGCGTGAACCAGGCGTTGATGGCCGGGCCGCCTTTGTCTTCGTATTCACCGCGGCTGGCGCGGTCGGAAACGGTCAATATGCCGATGCGTGCAATGCTCATGTTTGTTCCTATCCAGTTCGATTATTACCCGTAGGGGCGCAAACCCATCCCCACCCCAACCCTCCCCTTGAAGGGGAGGGGCAATCGTCCCTTCCCCTTCAGGGGGAAGGTTAGGATGGGGGTGGGTTCTCATCGCGCCCTTCTTTGGTTGCGTGGAATAGATCAGGGCGCGATGAATCGCGCCCCTACGAATTATTCCTTGTAACCCGCGTTATCCTGAAAAAATGTGCCGTCGAGCAGTTGCACCGTCACTATGCTGCCCGCTGCCAGGCCATTGCAGTCGCCCGGCACGACCGCCAGCCCGTCTGCTCTGGCCATGGATAGCAGCATTCCGCTGCCCTGTGCGCCGGTGGATGTAGCCGAGTAGCCGCCTTGCTCCTTTGCCAGCATGACCCGGATGAATTCGGTGCGTCCGGGTTGGTGTTTGACGTTGTGGGTCAGCCGCGCTTCGATGGTGCGGCGATGGGTTCGCGCATGACCCATTATGCGGCGCAAGGCGGGTGCGGCAAACTGCTCGAAGCAAACCATGCTGGAGACAGGATTGCCGGGCAAGCCGAAGATCAATTTTTCACCGAGCTTGCCGAACGCGACCGGATGCCCGGGCTTCATGTTCACGCGCCAGAACAGCATCTGCACGCCTA
>SCPW01000237.1 GCA_004298605.1 Gallionella sp. | reverse complement strand
CCCTAACCCTCCCCTTGAAGGGGAGGGAATAAAACTGGAGCGACCGTATCACACGGTCGAACCTTACTTAGTCCCCCGGCATAGCCGGAGGTTTACCTCACTGAATTAATCATGGCCGCCACTCTTCCGCACATCACGCTCGAATCCGGCAAACAACCGCGACACAGCGTCATCTGGCTGCACGGTTTGGGCGCGGACGGCCAGGACTTTGCACCCATCGCCGGCGAGTTGAATTTGCCCGTCGCGATACGCTATATTTTTCCTCACGCCCCGCAACGTCCGGTCACCATCAACGGCGGGTTTGTGATGCGCGCCTGGTATGACATCGCCTGCCAGGAAATCAACGCACAACAGGATGCTGCGGGAATCCGCGCCTCGCAAGCCGCCATCGAAGCGCTGATCGCGCGGGAAGTGGCGCGCGGCATCGCGCCGGGCAACCTGTTCCTGGCCGGGTTTTCCCAGGGCGGCGCAATCGCGCTGCACACCGCGTTGCGCCAGAACGCCCCGCTGGGCGGCGTGCTGTCGCTCTCCGCTTACCTGCCGCTGGCGGGCAGTGTGCCGGGCGAGATGGTGCCAGGCACGAGGGCGACTCCCGTTTTCATGGCGCACGGGCGCGGCGATACGGTCGTGCCTCACGCATTGGGCGCCGCATCGAGGGACGCGCTGCTGGAATTGGGTTATGCGGTGGAATGGCATGAATATGCCATGCAGCACTCGGTGTGCGAAAAAGAATTGCGGGATATTGAAACCTGGCTGACCAGGCAAATTGGGGCGCGATGAATCGCGCCCCTACCGGCTTTCGCCGAGCTTGTTCGCCCAGGCGATGGCCTCGTCCTGCGCATCCATGATGACCGCGAGGGGGATATTTATCCGGGCGGCGATTTCACTGGCGCCGTCGAAATCGGCGGCCTCCAGCTTTACGCACAGATTGAGCATTTCGCCCAGCAACCCCTCGCGTTCCAGAAGGGCGGAGCGGATTTCTTTCCCGAGATTGAGGGAATACACGATTTCCACCATCGACATTCCGAGCAGCGCATCCGTCAGGGAGAGCATGCCCGCGATGAAGCTCTGGTCGTGAAATGCGCCGGATTTCTGCGATTTATGCAACGCGATTAATTCCAGCAGTTTCCCCCGGCGCACCGCGAGTTCCAGCAATGGCGAGGAAAGGCCGTTCGTGTTGTCGAGCGTGAACATCAATACCTGAAGCCAGCGGTTCAACTGGCGCCGCCCGAGAATCATCAGCGCCTGGTGTATCGAATTCACCTGCGCGCTCTGGCCGAATGCCACCGTGTTGATAAGCCGCAACAGGTGGTAGCTGAGCGCGGGATTCCGTTTGAAAGTATTGACCAGGACAATGTCGTCGACATCGTTGTTGATCTGGCCGAGCAGTTCGAGAATGTCGATCTTGGCCGGGTCGGGGCGCCGCCCGATAATGATGGTGGGCTTGGCGAAGTAATAGCCCTGAAACATATCGAAGCCCAGTTGCCAGCAGTAATCGAAATCTTCCGCGTCTTCCACTTTTTTCGCGAGCAGTTTGATGCGCCATTTTTTTAGCTGGGCGATGAGGAACGGGAGCATGCTCCGGTCCGTGAGCGTCAGGTCGACTTTCACGACATCCACGACATCGAGAAGCGGCACATACTCATCCGAGAACATCACGAAGTCATCGAGTGCGATCCTGTAACCCGCCTCTTTCAACTGGCGGCAGCGCTCGACCGTCGCGTTTTTGATCGGTGCGGTTTCCCGCACTTCCAGCGTTGTCTGCCCGCGTGGCAACAAGGTCAGCACATCGCTCATCAGAAGATCTTCGCCGACGCTGACGAAAAAGCGGCTGTGCTCCGAACCGGCGTGGAGGATGGCGTTAATGATGGCGTTGGCCGTGGCTTCCGCGGAACCGATGGCTTCGTTGGCCAGCAGATCCGTGGATTGGTACATCAATTCCATGGCCACCTGGGATTGGTTTTTGTCCAGTATGGGCTGATAGGCGAACGCGTAGCTGCGCAACGACGGGTGGCTCATTTGATCTCCTTGTTTTTTATGCCGGCGCCCCTGGCGCAATGCCATTCCCGGCGGGGCTATTCCGTATCTTTCTCCCGCACAATGGCGCGGAAGCGCACCAGGTCGTAATCGATGCCTTTTTCTTGCAATCTTCCGGGGATCAGCAGATAGTTTTTTCCATCCAGCCGCGTGTGCAAACTGTAGCGTTCGGAGAAGGTATCCGCCCCCATCAACAATTGCGCTTCGCCGGATGCATCGCCCTGTGTACCGCAAAGCCACAGCGCGGGTCGCGCATCTTCAAACGCACCGCCGCCGCTCCGCCCGACGGCCACGCCGGCTACCCGGTTGGCCAGCATTTCCGCGCCCACTTGCAGTTCGCCCGTATCGTCGCGCACCAGGCGGCGCACTATTGCCGCGCCCCAGTGCGGCACGCCATCCGGTTGCACGCCGATCAGGCTGCCGATGCGTATGCCATCCGTTCCTTGCGCGGGCAACGCGGTGCGAAACCCGTTGGCGCTGATGTCTTCCATTTCCCAGCGCAGCGGTTGCTTATCGCGTGAACCTGGCGCGGCATTGGCATATTCGACCAGCCCGGCAAAGCCGCACACCACGTTCAAATACCCGCTGGCCCTGCGGCGCGGGTTGCGGCGCGACGGTGGCGCAACCAGATAACCCAGCAGGTGCTGCACGGCCTCGCGCACCACTTCCGCGTCGTACGCCCTGCCCAGATTGAGTTCTTCCGGGACAATGTTCTTCTCCAGCGCCCCGCCCAGCGCTTCGAGTTTCGGCCGCATCGCCGCCATGCTGATAAAACGCATGGATGGGTGCGCCCCTTCCGGTTTGACACGCGTCGGCGCGACCGGATGAAGCAGGTCGAAACTGAACAGGCTGCCGCTGTCCTGCCGCGCGCCGATGTCCATGCCGGAGCAAAACTGCGCGGCGATACGCTCGGTCAGGTGCATGTGTAGCGGGCTCAGTGCGCCGACCCCGCAGCCGTGCCATCCGAGCAGGTGCGCCAGCTCGTATTTCACCGTGGTGGTGCCGGTCGCACCGGGATACAGATTAACCGGCGTGTCCAGATATTGCTGCTGCTCGGCATGTCGGCACAGTTGCGCAAGATGTTCCCAAATCGTTTTGTCGGCCGTGCTATAGCGCGCGCAGATATATTTCAATTGCCCGGCCATGGCATGCACCGTGCGCGCCGCCAGCAGCGGCACTTGCGCCTTGATCGCGCCGCCGCCCTTGTCGCCGCCGCAATAGCGGTCGAATACCCTGTAATAAGCGTTGCCAGTGTGTTGCGACCAGTTGCCCAGCGCCAGCCACAGGCGGTTTTCCTGGAATTTGTTGAGTTCGTGCGGTGTAAAATAATCGTGCGCCAGCTTGCGGGCATATGGCCGGGCAGCCTCGTCAAGCAAGCGCAACACGGCGAACTGGTGGTCCAGCCTGAAGTCGCCATTGGCCGATGCCGACTCTATCCATCCGGTCAGTTCCACGAGCGATTTGTGCGCGTCATTCTTGGGCAAATCGTCCAGCAACGCCTGCACGGACTTGATTTCCCCGAGCGGGTGATCGGATTTCTTGCCAAATAAGCTCGATAACATCCTGTTCCCTCGTCTTAGAGCTTCCACTCGTGGCAATATAACCACAAAATGCTCCCGATGAATATATGCACGCAGGTTTAGCCAAATGATTCCATGGTTGACTGGCAGCCACCCATTCCCACCCGCCGAATACGCGCTACGCTCGCCCAACGGCTTGCTCGCCGCGGGCGGCGATCTGTCCGCGCCCCGTTTGCTGGAGGCGTACCGGCATGGGATATTCCCGTGGTTCAATCCCGGCGAGCCGATACTGTGGTGGAGCCCCGATCCGCGCATGGTGCTGATACCGGGCGAATTCAAGATTTCCCGCTCGCTGTCCAGGGTGTTGCGCAACACCGTATATGAAGTGCGCAGCGACACCGCTTTCGGGCAGGTAATGCGCGCCTGCGCCGCGCCGCGCGACGGCCATCGCGGCACCTGGATACACGAAAACATGATTGCCGCCTATTGCGCGTTGCATGATCTGGGCTACGCGCACTCGGTGGAAACCTGGATGGACGGCGAGCTGGTTGGCGGCCTGTATGGGGTCGGTATCGGTCGCATGTTTTACGGCGAATCCATGTTCAGCAAGGCCAGCAACGCATCGAAAATCGCTCTGGCGCATCTGGCCAGGCAGCTTGGGCGCTGGCAGTTCGGTATGATTGATTGCCAGATGAACACGCCGCATCTCGCCTCGCTCGGCGCGCGCGAAATTCCGCGCGCCGAATTTATCGCCCGGCTGCAGGAATTGGTAAACTGTGCGCCGGCCACCCATTGGCAATTCGACACCGATCTTTTCGCATGAGCCTGCTCAACGACATCCCGCTCTCCGCGCTGCATTTTTATCTGACTGCTTCGTATCCGTGCAGTTATTTGCCGGAACGGCAAGCGCGCTCGCAGGTCGCCACCCCCGCTTTTCTGATCGGCGCGCCGGTGTATTCGGAACTGGTGCTGCACGGTTTCCGGCGCAGCGGAACCTACACTTATCGCCCGCGTTGCGATGGCTGCCGCGCCTGTGTGCCGCTGCGCGTGCCGGCAAATCAATTTGAGGCAAACCGTTCCCAGCGCCGCGCCTGGGCACAACACGCGCACCTGGAAGCCAGCCTGCACCCGCTACAGGACAACCCCGAACATTACGGGCTCTATCAGCGCTATCAGCGCGCGCGCCACCCGGACGGCGGCATGGACAACGACGATCACGAATCGTACCGGAACTTCCTGCTGCAAAGCCATGTCGACTCGCTGCTGGTGGAATTTCGCGAACCCTCCGACCGCACTGATGGAACCGCTAGCCATTCGGCCGGGCCCGCAAGCGGGCAAGGCGCGTTGCGCATGGTCAGCGTGATCGACTTGCTCGGCGACGGCCTGTCTTCGGTATACACCTTCTACGAACCGGATTTGCCGCGCGCGCGCCTGGGGGTTTACAACGTGCTGTGGCAAATCGAACTGTGCCGCAAACTCGGCCTGGATTTTGTTTATCTGGGCTACTGGATCGAACGCAGCCGAAAAATGGCCTACAAAACCGGATACCGGCCCGCACAAGGTTTGGTTGACGGCGTTTGGCGGGCGATTGGCGGGGAACACTCATGAAAACACGCCTGGGAATTTTTGTATCCGCCCTGCTGCTATTGCCGCTGGCCGGGCTGTTGTTGGGCGGCCATGAATGGGGC
>SCPW01000004.1 GCA_004298605.1 Gallionella sp. | reverse complement strand
CTACAGCACAAAAATGGCCAGGCTCTACAGCATCATCTTGAAAGAATTGGCTTCGGGCTCCACCGAGTTCGGCATCGCCACAAACAGCGAGCGCGAAATGCGCGACCTGGAAAAAATGCTCCGGGACGGCAAGCGTTTGTGCGAGAGCACGGGCTCGAGCCTCGTGTTCGCCGCAACGGTTCAGGAGCCTTTTGCTTCCTCGGATATCGAAAGCGCCTACTGGCCGGAATTGCGCCTGACAGCGATTGACTGCAACAGCGGCAAACAGTATGGGCAACGCAACAGCCTTTCACCGAAACGCGATGATGAATTCCCCTTTGAAAAAGCAATGGCCGAAGCCATGCAGAGGTTCGCCCGGGAATACCGCCATCTGCTGAAGTGATGGCTGGCTGGTTGCGTTTTCCATTTTCTATCAATAGTGCAAGACAAGGGGCGTGATACCCGCAGGGTAAAGAACCTTTTCGAGGTAAATCGCGCCCCGATTGGAAAATAGAATAAACGGAAATTAGCGGGCGGCGCGCAGCGAGGGGTTGTCGGCGGTTCCGCCAACCTGCAACACGGTTGGCCCCGCCCCCGCGCGCATCGTCAAATCGGCGGAGATGCGCCCCGACAACTGCCTGCCGGAAATATCCAGCGTACCCGTTGCAGCCAACATGCCCGCATTCATTTTCAGTTGCCGGAAGGCGTAGGCGCCGTTTACGACAGATAAATTGCCGCTCAACTCGTCGAAACGGGTCCGTCCGCCCGGGCCGCTTTCCTTGCTGCGCAGGCGGACCGTTTCAACAATATCGATACCGTTGATAACACCCTTCCTGATGACAAAAGCGCCATCCATGGCCGCAGTTTTTACAAGCCCGGATAAATTTGCCGATTGCATCTGAAAGTGCGCCGTGCCATCCATATCGCCGCTCAGCGCCGTGCCCATATTCTGCACGGTGATGGTTTTGGCCGTCAGCGCCCCTTGGGCGCGCCAGCCGGAACGCCAGTCAATGCGGGCATCGCCGAGCAATATGCCGCCCATGATACGGCTGTCCATGTCGGTAATCGCCAGGCCGTCGCGGGTCAGTTCGCCCTTTGCGTTCAACTCATCGAAAACCCAGCCCGGCAACAGCGGCAACGCGCTGCCGCGCACCGTGACCGATACCTGCATTTTATTTTCCGGCGCGGCGTTGATGCCCAGCGCAAATTTGTTTCCCTCGGCATGTAATTTTGCCCGGGTAAATTTTCCGGATGGATCGAAATTTAACTCGCCACCTACACCGGACAGTTGGATGCCGTCCGCTTCCAGCTTGCCCTGGCTCAATTCGATGCGGGCAACCGGGTACTCCGGGGCGGCGGCGATTTGCTGCAACCATGCGGAGATGTGCTGCAACGCCGCACCATTGATTTGCACGCCTTCCAACTCGACGCTATCGACCGGTTTGACCGAAGCAAACAATGCGGTCAACGGGAAATTCACCCGCGCATGATGCGCTTGGATTTGCTTCGTTTCGCCGATCGATACATCGCTCAATTCCAAGCGCGGCGCGGGCAGCAAGCGGCCCGCCAAATGCCCGATATGCACCGGCTGTTGCAGCCTGGCGGCAAGCAGTTGTTCGATCCTGGCCGCATAGCCCCGCGTGGGCAATATAAACGGAACGGCAAACAGCGCGATCAGCAGCGCCACGGACAACCCCGCGCCGACCTTGCCCCAAGGCACCGGCTTGCGGCGAGCCCGCGCAACCGGCGCATCCTTCATCACAACATGCGGCTGCGCGGCGCGCCCGGCATTGGCCTTGGCGCTTTCCCTGGCGCGCTGCTCGGCCTCGGCCCAAATTTTGGCCTGCGCTTCCGCAAGCTTCACCACCTCTTCCGCGGAAGGCATATACGTTTTTGCGGCGGGCTTGACCGTTGTTTCCGGCGGCGGCGCTTCGGGCATATTTTCCGGAACCGGTGGTGCGGGCGATGGCGGCGGGCTGTTCGCGGCTTGTTCTGCGGCAAGCGTTTTCTTCGCCTCTTCGGGCAGGTTAAGCTGCCTTGTATCGTTCAACAGTTGCGCGGCAGCATTCTGCCGTGCCCCCGGTTTTTCGTGTTTCGCCGCAGGCGCAAGAAAATCCGCCGCATCGGGTATCGCAAAGCTGAATGGCTCCAGTTTTATCGCCGGGGCAGATTCGCCGGTTTGCGGCATCACGGCTCCCGCAACGGGCATCACGGCATCCACCAATTCATAGACCTGGTGCTCGCGCCCGTGTTTATCTTTTTGCGAGCCGCGATATTTGAACAAGCTGGCGTATTCATCGCTCAGGCGCGAAACGAAATCGTAATACGAGCGGGAAATATATATCTGGTCGATACCGGCAAAGCCCATTACGCGCTGCGCGTCGTTGATGCCGTCACCCACCATATTGCTCCGGCCATTCATGTCTTTGGCGACATTGATAGGGCCGAGATGAATTCCGATGCGCACTTTGAGATCGCGGTAATCCTGGTGCTGGTTGGCCATCACCGTCCTGCGGAACTGCATCGCCACTTCCAGCGCGTCTTCGGGGTGTTGCAAAAACCCTATCGCCGCGCCATCCCCGGTGTCCAGAATGATGCTCTCCCCATCCCCCTGAACTTTCAGGCAATCGGAAAGCAACTGATTGAATTGTTTTTTGAGCCTGATCTGTATATTGACGGGCTGCCTGGTGTAGCCGACCACGTCGATGAACAACACCGTCGCGCTGGTGGAACGCGCTGCCGCTCCACCCACCGGCTTCGGCTTGGACGCCTCGTCCGCCGCGATGGCCTGAGCCGAATCCAGCGCCGATTGCAGCAGCGTTGCTTCGATTTCCTGCTGCTCCTTCAAGGCTGCCGCGCCCGCCTCTTCTTCGGCATGCCATTCCGCCTCTTCACGGATTCTGGCCGCTTCCTGTTCCGCCTTTACGCGCGCGGCTTCCGCTTTTTCGCGGGCGCGGTGTTCGGCTTCCTCGCGTGCCCGTGCTTCGGTTGCCGCCTGCTGCCTGATGAGTTCTGCCTGCTCGCGCGCCTGGGCGGCCTCCTGTTCGGCTTTGAGGCGGGCGGCTTCCGCCTCCTGTTGCGCCTTTAACCGGACGGCTTCGAGCTCCTGCCTGGCTTTGGCTTCCGCCTCCGCGCGCGCACGGGCCTCTGCCTCGGCTGCCGCTCTTGCCGCCTCCAGTTCGGCGCGCGCTTGCGCGGCTTCCTGCTGCGCCTTTAACCGCTCCTGTTCCGCTTTCGCCCGCGCGGTTTCCGCTTCCTGTTGCGCCTTTAACCGGACGGCTTCGAGCTCATGCCTGGCTTTTGCTTCCGACTCGGCGCGCGCACGGGCTTCAGCTTCCGCTTTCAACTTCCCGGCCTCCATCTTGGCCGCTTCGGCTGCCAGAGCCTCCGGGGAAGGCACACGGAACGCAGCCGTAAAATCCAGTTCGTTGGCGCTTGTATCCGGCGACTTTCTAGTCGGAGCAATCATCCTGGACGGAACGGCCATTCCGGGGATGTTGCCGATCCTGGCTTTATCCTGAATGAAGCCGCCCCTTTCCAGTTCTTTGAACATCTCGCCGAGGGCATCGCGCAGGCTGGGTGCGGCGCGTTTGCTGATCTCGCCAAACGTGGCAATTCCATCCACCATCAACAGGGCGCGTTTGATATCGCCGGGAAGAAGCGCAGTCCTGCTGCGAATCTCATTCTCGCCTTTACTGGTTCTGACAAAAATGGTTTTATCATTCATGCCGCATTCTAACCGATATGCAAACGCCCAGCGAAGCCAGATAAATCGCCATCTTCAGCGAGACGGTCAAGCCGCTTCAGCCATTGTAACGGAAAGCCGGGTTTGGGCTAAATTTAAGGTTGACCAAGCAAGGCAATGTCACTATCATGCGCACCTCTTCATTCCCTGATAGCTCAGTCGGTAGAGCGACGGACTGTTAATCCGCAGGTCCCTGGTTCGAGTCCAGGTCGGGGAGCCAGATAATACAAAGCCTTGCAGTGATGCAAGGCTTTTCTGTTTCTGGGCTTTGTGTAATTCCTGTGTAATGATGCCAACAAACGCGCCTGCAACCTACTCATCCCTTGGAATTAAGATCACGGTCATTGATGAGTAAGGGTGAAATTCTGGCAACCGGCTAAGTATCTGGCCATCAACAAAATGATGATGCGCGATAGAGGGGAATAATTCCTCGGGCACAGGATGCAATGCTCTAGGGTTATGAAACATAGAGAGTCCCTCTCCCCATGACTCAGTGACAGCATCTGGCGTCACCTCAATAGTAAAAGGTTTTGGCAGCGCCGCATTCGGATCATGGTCATGGCAGGTGCCTGACCGGATCATTCGTACCCTATCGGAGCCGAATCCTGCTTGTTTGCCCATGCGGTTAAACTTGGAAATTGTTCCGCTTGCGGAGAACATGACTGCGCTGACGTATTCAGCATCCTTTTGGAAGAAGAAGCCGGAAGGGATTTCCTTCTCACCCAAGCGATGGCTTTCTACTTTCAGCGACGAGATAACTAGTTGGCCATCTTCATCAACATGAAAGTCATGCCGAACCCCGTACAGATATTGAAAAAGAGCCGAAGAACTCCACATCATAGAACCCGTCTCGTGAAAGTCCGCGATTGCGAATACCAATGGCTTGCCTTGTACGTGCTCAAGCTCCCAATATCGCTTGCTCAGTTTGGAGAAAAGTGGACTGCCAAACTTGATAGGCATGTAGCCAGCAAGAAGCTCTGCTACATATTCCGGTGATGGGGATTTCAGCTTGGCTTGGTCAATGCCGGGCATCGGCGATTGTGATGGATTCACAGTTACAGCCTCAACACATACTGTTTCACCATACTTGGTCACCATAAAATCAGGTGCATGGTGCTCACGGTCAATCCATAAACCTTCCTCGTTTAGATATGCGAATAGATACAATTCCCACAGTCTGGCGTCGAAGGCGGTGCTTTGAAATTGCTCAACAAAGTTTCCATCCACGTCTCGGTAGTGATGCATCATTTCCTGAATGATGGATCGAGCAGATGAGTGCCCCTCATCCTCATGGATTAACTTGAAAGCTAAATTTTGTTTGTTAGGATGGGTGATAGGCGAGAACAAGTCTATGCCAGCCAATCCATCCCCTTGATGGAATTCGCTATCGTCGAGAAGAGCCAATCTATCCATTTCCTGAAACAGGCGGGTACGAGCCTCATCCTGTGATGGGTAGCTTGCATCGAATGCGACGGCCCGAAATTTTTGGTGTTCATCCCTAGCAAGGACAACATATGCGAAATCGTAGTCTATGATGTCCAGCATCACGACTCCAAGGAGTCGCTCACCTTGACCAGCAAACCATTCGAGTTCATTAGAAAATAACTCTGTTGCCGGGCTGCGGGTCAGCCCCACGTAGGCATTGAAGCGTGCGCAGGATATGGCTGTGCTCATCTTCCCTCAGCCTTGCGATAACGTGATGCGAGTTTGTCCATTGCAGCTTCGATATGTGCGCCGTTCTGGTGGCTGTATCGCTCCACCATGCTCAGGTTTTTGTGGCCTGAAATGCGCTTCACTGTTGGCAAGTCCACTCCCGCCTGTACCAAGTGAGTAATCGCGGTGTGGCGCAAGGTGTGCCGCACGACTAAGGATGTATCCAAACCTGCATTGGCAACTACGCGGCGGAATGGTTTGTCGAGGTTGATAGTGTGGCCTTCTTTTGCTGCTGGCGAAGGGAATAGCCACGGCGTGCCGGGCGGCAAGGTTGCCACGTACTCAACCAGAAAATCGGCAAGGTGCGTAGTGATGGGCTGCTCACGCGCGCCCGCTTTCGCCTTGGGGATGGATATGGTCAACTGTTCCAAGTTGATGTGTTCGCGGCGAACTGAAAAAATCTCGCTGCGGCGCATGGAGGTTTCGAGGCCGATGAGGATGAACGGGTAAATCTGAATGTTCTGGTCTTCCTGCGCGGCTTTCAGCAAGCGCTCAACCTGATCCACCGTCAAATAAGTAATGCGCCCGCTGCTCTCTTTCAGGCGCTTGATGACTGCGGGCTTGTGATCCAGCCAGCCCCATTCCACGGCCTTGGTAAACAAATGCGAGAGTGCCGCCAGTTCACGATTGATCGTGCCCGGTTTGGTCTTGCCCTTATAGATGGGCGTGCCGTCCTTCAATACATTGTGCTGCGCATCTTCTTCCAGACGTTGTTTCTTGTAGCGTTCCACGTCGAAGGTGCAAATTTTTGATAGTGGCGTATCGCCAAAAAACGGCTTGAGGTGCATTTCCAGACGGTAGCGTTTCATCTTCAAGTCTTTGCCACCTTCTTGCGCCAGCTTCACCTGATATTTATCTGCCGCATCGGAGAACCCCAGCGCAATCTTGCGACCGTTGGGCAGATTGAGCCTGCCGGTTTTCGCGTCTTGCCTCGCCTTCTCGATAAACTCTTCCGCTTGGGTGCGCGTGGTGCCGTCAGATTCACGCCCAATCACGCGGTGGATGCGCTGCCCATCCACCATGACGTTGACGGTAAACACACCGTCGCCATTGGCTTGGCGCTCGAAGGTTATGCCGTGCTCGTTGACCTTCTCGCCGGGCGCAAGTTTGCGCATAACGGGACGGGTGAGCTTGGTATATGTCTTGGCCATGATGCGCTCCTAATAGTAGATCGTCAGAAAGCTGGGGGATTTTTGAACCACGTCGGCAAGGTATCCTTTTTTGCCTTACCATTGGCTACCGCTTTGAATGCCTCCCAATATTCGCGCAGATACTCAACATTCAAACTTTCCTCTTCAACGCGCCAAACCCACTCCCCGGAGGTATTGTTACTATATTTCCCATGCCACAGTAGACCGTTCTCGCGAATGAGTTTCCATAATATTTGTTCTTCATGCGTAAGCATGTCTGAATAGCGAATTGCAAGTTTTACAAAGCGGTCTGGTTCATCAACATCCCATAAGCTTGAGGCCGCACCAGCAACTGATAAATTATTTTTACCATCGAAGATTTTATCCTCCTCAATCACCACTGCATTCAGACTTTCTTCTATCGCCCACTCGATGTAACTGGACAATGTACGGCGCTGCTTCCTTGCCGCAAGCTCCGCCAGATACCGCAATTTCGGATCAAGCCTGACTGTTACCGTTTCTGATCTGGAGAGCTTGCCACCCCCGCTTTTACGTTTGTCGTCTGTCGCCATTTCCATGTCCTCCGCGTCGAAAGTTCTGTGTTGTTCTTGCGCATTCTAATACCACATGTGTTCTATTGCAATACATTTTCATATCGGATATTCTTGTGCTGTCTTTCAATACATATATAGGTAACTCAATGACCAAGAATATCCGCTCAAATGAAATCGTGATGTATCCTGACGGAAGGGTTGATACACGCAATGCCTCAGCCTATGTGGGGTTATCCGAAAAAACGCTGGCTATGATGCGCTGCAATGGCACCGGGCCGAAGTTCGTGAAGCGTGGGCGGATTTTCTATTTCAAGGAGGATTTGGACAGTTGGCTGAATGCGGGTGGCCGATTTACCAGCACGGCGCAGGCGCAACAAGCAAACGCCTAATGCCTCGTGGCGCAAAAAAAGAAAAACTGGCTATCACCGGAACGGCGGGAACCGGGCGGATTCGCCGCCATGCCCCACTGCTTGCTGGCAAGCCAGGTTTACATCGGCCTATCCGCCCACGCGGTCAAGCTGTTGAATGACCTTCTGGCGCAATTCAAGGGCTTCAACAACGGCGATCTATGTCTGGCATGGACACTCATGGAGAAGCGCGGCTGGAAGTCGCGGGACACCCTCAACAAGGCACGACAGGAACTGCTCGACTGTGAGCTGATTCTGGTATCGCGCCACGGCGACCGCAAGCGCGCGACACTGTATGCATTGACCTTCTTCGCCATTGACGAATGCGGTGGCAAGCTCGACATCAAGGCAACCGAAAGGCCGGTGAGCACATGGCGATTGCACAATCCACTACCCCCATTGAAAATTAGAATCACTCCCCCGCCCGGCGGGTTAAATGATGCCGATATAACACGCCCGGCGTGCGACCCCAATCAGGTTGATGCGCAATATGACACGCCCACCGTGTCAAATCAGCCAATTCCAGAAATGTTATGACACGCCCACCGTGTACCTTTCTACATAGCCATACCCTTGCAGGTTGTTATCGCTGGCTTGAGCAATGAAGAAACGCCGCCACAATCCCAACCTCGCCAAAATCCACCGCAGCTACACCGTGGAGGAAGCTGCCGACCTGTACGGCGTTTTCAAGGGCACGGTACGCAATTGGATCAAGGCCGGACTCCCAGCCCTCAATGACAAGCGGCCAATGCTGATTCTTGGAAGCGACCTTGCGGCATTCCATCGGGTGAAGAACACGAAAAACAAACAATCCTGCAAGCCGGGTGAAATGTATTGTTTCAAGTGCCACGCGCCAAAATTGGCAGACGGCGGCATGGTGGACTGTATGCCTGTAACCGAAAAAATCTGGAATCTTGTCGCTATATGCCCAGACTGCTACACGATCATGAATCAGCGCGTTGGCCCAGCCAGGCTGGCGCTGATTCGCAGAAAAATGGACATCACATTGTCGCTGCCTCAGCCACACATAGTTGAGAGTAACCAGCCCAGTGTTAATGGTGACTTGAACAGGAGTATGGCGACATGACAAAACACAATGCAGATAATGAACGGATCAAGCGCAAATATTTCTCCTTCCTGAAGGAGGCCAAGCGCCTGAGCGTGCAAAGCGTGGACGGGGTGGCAAGCGCCATCAGTCGCTATGAGAGCTATACCAAGCACAAGGACTTCAGGATGTTTAATGTCGAGCAGGTATCCGCTTTCAAAAAACACCTCGCCGAACAGAAGGGGCAGCGCTCGGGAGAAAACCTCAGCAAGGCAACGCTGCACGCAACCTTCAATCATCTGAAACAGTTCTTCCAATGGCTTTCGCGTGAGACCGGATACAAAACCCGTATTCAGTATTCCGATGCGGAATATTTCAACCTATCCAAGAATGATACTCACATCGCAACCGCGCAACGGGAACAGCGCTGGCCGACTCTGGAGCAACTCAAGCGCGCTCTCGATATGATGCCAGCCCATACCGATATTGCGCGCCGCAATCGTGCCCTTTTTGCCTTCACGATCCTGACGGGCGCACGGGATAGCGCCATCGCATCCATGAAACTCAAGCACATAGATTTGCAAGCAGGGTATGTGTTCCAGGATGCGCGGGATGTAAAAACGAAGTTTAGGAAAACCTTTACTACCTTCTTCTTCCCGGTGGGCGATGAAATTCACGAAATCGTGGCGGAATGGGTGCGCTATCTGCGGGAAGAATTGCTCTGGGGAAATGATGACCCGCTTTTTCCGGCAACGCGGATTGCACACGGACAAACGCTGCAATTTGAAGCAGCAGGTCTGGAGCGGAATCACTGGAGTACAACATCACCCATACGCACGATATTTCGCCAAGCGTTCGACCATGCCGGGCTACCCTATTTCAATCCGCATAGCATCAGAAATACTCTCGTCCAGCTTGGCCTGAAAGTCTGCAAGACTCATGAACAACTGAAGGCGTGGAGCCAGAATATCGGGCATGAGAGCGTCTTGACGACGCTGCTTAACTATGGCGAAGTCGCGTTTCAGCGCCAAGGCGAAATCATCAAGGGGCTGTCCACACCGCTGCCGGAAAATAGCCTGGCAAGCGTAAGCGAACTGGCGAAGGCGTTAGCACAGGAAATGCGCAACAACGGAATGGATGTGCGGATTTAGTTGAAGCAGACTTCCAGTTTTACTTTTTTCCCTTTGGGCGACTCATCTCTTCAGTCACCATATCCAGCAAGCTTCCCGGCGAACAATTGAGTGCCTGAGCAATTTTAAGGATGGTCGTGAGCGAGGGTTGTTGCTGTCCAAGCTCAAGAATGCTGACGTAGGTACGCCGCAAGTCAGCCTCAAAGCCGAACTGCTCTTGCGTCAACCCCGCTGCTTCACGCAGTCGGCGTAACACTTTTCCAAAAGCAATTCCAGCGTCCAAGCATTCCTCCCATAGTTGGAGGAATTACATCTTTACTCTATCATCACGTCTTCCCATAACTGTAGGAGCGCATAACAAACGAGTTTGAAGGCAACGCCTGCATGGGTTGTCAGCCAATCTTGATTTGCGCACCGACTATCTCGAATCGCATGGCCGACAATTACGAACAATACAGCCGTGAAGAGCTGTTGCGCTTGTTGCGCGAGCGTGACCGCAAGCCGAGATTCGGGCTGGTGTGGGAGCGTGACGAGATCGAACACGACAAGAGCCTGAACGACGATTTCGTGGCGCTCGATATTGACCCCGGCCTGTCCTGCGGCGATGCCCCATTTGAAAATCTCATCATCGAGGGGGACAACTTCGACGCCCTGCGCTACCTGCGCATGACTCACGCCGGGCGGGTGAAGTGCATCTACATAGACCCGCCCTACAACACCGGCAACCGCGACTTCATCTACAACGACCGCTTCGTGGACAAGGACGATGCCTACCGGCATTCCAAGTGGCTGGAGTTCATGTATCGGCGACTCACGCTGGCGAGGGACTTGCTGGCGGAGGATGGGGTGATTTTTGTATCCATTGACGACAACGAAATGTTGCACTTGGGTATGTTGATGGATCAAGTATTCGGTGAGAAAAATTGTCTTGCCAAGCTGATTTGGCAGACCGACGGAAATTTCGATAACCAAGCTCGTTTTAAGATTTGTCACGAGTATATTTTGGTA
>SCPW01000236.1 GCA_004298605.1 Gallionella sp. | reverse complement strand
CCAAGGCATTCTTTTCGGTGCTATCGGTGTGGCCTTTTCGCTGGTGTACCGCACCACCAAGGTGTTCCACCTCGCCCTTGGAGGAATAGGCGCGCTTGCGCCATATTTGGTGCTCGCAACCATTGCCGTCGGCCTGCCCGCTTGGGTCGCAGCGGCATTTGCCGTCTTGGCTGCGGCGTGCTTGGGCGTACTAATAGATGAAAGCATCCATTGGCCATTCTCGCGCAAACAGGCTCCGGCTGAAGTCCACCTGATTGCTTCGCTGGGGGCTTATCTTGTAATTGTCCAAAGCATCGCGCTCATCTGGGGCAATGAAACTCAGGTGTTGCGCATGGGAGTGGATCAAACCTGGACTGTGTTCGAGGTCACGCTGGCACAGGCTCAAGTGCTGGGGCCTGCGCTGACGCTTGCTGCAACAGTGGCGCTCTTTGCCTGGCTGAATGGTGCCAGTCGTGGGCTGGAGCTGAGGGCGCTGGCGGACAATCCGATTCTGGTGTCGCTGCTCGGGCGCAACGTGCGCACCCTGCGCCGCTGGATTTTCGGTCTGAGTGCTGCGCTCGCATCAATAGCGGCACTTGCTGTTGCATGGGACGTAGGCTTTGATCCGCAAGTCGGCCTCAAGGCCGTGCTGCTCGGCATGGTTGCGATGATTATTGGAGGCACGGGCAGCTTCGTCGGCCCGTTCGTGGGCGGCGTGCTGCTCGGAGTGTTGCGTGCCGAAGTGGTCTGGTTCGGCTCCGCACGATGGGAAGAGGCGGTCACGTTCACGCTCTTGGGGCTGTTCCTGTTTTTCCGGCCACAGGGCATATTTGCGCGCAAGTTAAGGCTTGAGGAAAGCGCATGAACTACCTCTACCACCTCATCATCTACTTCGAGATATACGCAATCGTTGCGATGTCGCTCAATTTGCTCATCGGCTACGGCGGGCTGTTGCAAGTGGCGCACGCGGCTTATTACGGCATCGGTGCTTACGCTGCCGCGCTGCTGTGGACTAAGCTCGGCTGGGGATTCTTTCCGGGGTTGGCGGTTGGGGCGTTTGCGGCGGGTATGCTGAGCCTTCTCGTTTCGCTTCCGGCGTGGCGCTTCAAAGGCGACTATTTCGTGATGATCAGCATCGCGGTGCAGACTCTGATTTATGCCACGCTGTACAACTGGACAGAGCTGACCAATGGCCCTTTCGGTATTTCCGGCATTGCCCGACCTGTTATCGCAGGTTACAGTTTTGTAACTACAGGTTCCATAACCGTGCTCTATGGGGTGCTCGCGCTGGGGCTGGGCATGATTATGGCGCTGCTCAAATGGTCGCCGTTCGGCAGAGCATTGCAGGCGATGCGCGATGACGAACTCGCCGCGCGCTCAATCGGCATCCCGGTCAACTGGCTCAAGCTCCAGGCCTTCGCGCTCGCCTCGGCCATGGTCGGCATTGCCGGTGGGCTTTACGCTTCCTACGTCAGCTACATAGACCCCACCTCGTTCTCGCTCAACGAATCCATACTCATGCTCAGCATGGTCATCATCGGCGGAACCGGCAATGTGCGCGGGCCGCTCACCGGGGCGGCGGTGCTGATCCTGCTACCCGAGGCACTGCGCTTCCTGCAATTACCGGATGCCGTGGCGGCCAATGTACGCCTGCTGGCATACGGCTTGCTGTTAGTCGTAATGATGCACCTGCGACCGCAGGGTTTGGCGGGAACATACCGATACCAGTGATGATACAAGCAAGCGCAACTTTGGAAAGAGCAACCGACACCCCGGCGGCACAAGCGCACCCAAGGGAAGATTGTTTTATGCATTCCGTTCGTGGTGAGCTTGTCGAACCACATAACCCTTCGACTGGCTCAGGGCGAACGGATTCATTCAGCGCTACCCAGGTGCCGCTGCCGCCGCGCGTCCGTTTGAAAGCAGAAGGTCTTTCCATCGCCTTCGGCAGACAGCAAGTGCTGCGCGGTGTGAACCTTGATCTCACGGGCGGGCAGATCGCCCTACTGCGCGGCCCCAATGGCTGCGGCAAAACCACCCTGCTCAATGTGCTCTCCGGCTTTCTCAAGCCCGATGCCGGTACGGCCAGCCTCCAATTCAACGGCACGCGGGTAGATATCCTCAACGAAACGCCGGATCGCCTCGCGCGCCTCGGCCTCGCGCGGTTGTGGCAAGACATCCGGCTATTCCCCACCATGACCGTTCTGGAAAATGTCCTCGCCGCTTCGCCGCACGCCATCGGCATCAACCCGGTGCGCGCGCTTTTTGCGTTGGGCAAAGTCAAGAAGCAAGAGCGCGAATTCCGCGCGCAGGCACTTGCCTGGCTCGACATGCTCGGCATGGCGGATCGTGCCGATTCCTCCGGTGACAAACTCTCCGTGGGGCAATCCAAGCGCGTAGCCATCGCCCGCATGTTGCAGACCGGCTCCAAAGTGCTGCTGCTCGACGAACCGCTGGCTGGCCTCGACAATGACTCTGCCGCAAAACTCGTTGAAGACCTCAACCGTCTGGCCGATGCGACGCACCGGGCCATGCTCATCGTGGAACACAACCACGAGGCTATCACGCCAGTGTGTGACATTCGCTATACCCTCAATGAGGGTGTGATGATGCGCGAAGAGCTGGAGGGCAAATGAGCCTGCTGAATTTTGAATGGATAGGCGGGCAGAAACGCGAGGCGGGTGGCGCACCGTTGCTGCAAGTCAAACACGTCAGCGTGCGGGTTGGACAGCGGCTCGTGCTTGATGATGTCAGCCTGGAAGTGTTCGAGGGCGAGCAAGTGCGCATCACCGGCCCGAACGGTGCGGGCAAAAGCACCCTGCTCAACGCCATCACCGGAGTGCTGCCGCTAGACGAAGGCCGGGTTCTGTTCAAGGGAGAAGATATTTCCAAACTCCCCACCCACGAGCGCACCGCACGGGGCATCCGTTACATGCGGCAGCGGGACAATGTATTTCCCTCTCTTACGGTGAGTGAAAACTTGCAACTCGCCATCGGGAAAGATGGTTACGAACGCTTCCGTGAAAGATTTCCAGAATGGGCGCAAGACATTGCCGCCAACCAACCTGCCGGGATGTTGAGCGGCGGGCAAAAACAGAAGTTGGCGTGGGGAATGGCTGTATTGTCGTCCGGTGAAATTAT
>SCPW01000235.1 GCA_004298605.1 Gallionella sp. | reverse complement strand
CGCGCTGATCGGCAACCCCAGCCGCCACTCCAGCTCGGAGAGGTTCCACAGCGTGGGGTTGCGCCATAGCTCCGGCGTAGGCATGGTGCGCGCCTTGGGCTGCGCCTGCTTGACCGGCACGCTGTCGATGCGTATCGCATAACGCTCGAACTCGATGATGTTGTAATCGCGCTGTCCGGGCACGCCTTCGTAGCGCGTGCCG
Source organism: Gallionella sp. (assembly GCA_004298605.1). Classification (GTDB taxonomy): domain Bacteria; phylum Pseudomonadota; class Gammaproteobacteria; order Burkholderiales; family Gallionellaceae; genus Gallionella. The sequence goes on along the minus strand of SCPW01000235.1, from coordinate 4,205 downwards.
TTAAGCATCACCAGAAAGCGGTCCCCGTTCGGCAACGTTTCCTGCAACCCTTGCCGCGCCACCATCGTGCCGAGCTTGCCGTTCTGTTCGGCCTGCACGAAAATGTTGCCGACGCGGTTGGAACCGGCGCTGACGTTCTCGATGAAATATATCCGGTCGGCCTGTTTCGATTCGCGGAAAGTGCCGGGGGTCGCGGCAGCCACATCATCGCGGCTTTCCAGCTTGTTCTTGAATTCATCGGCTTTCTGCAACGCCCACGGCGACAACACCAGGCTGAGCAGCGCAATCACCGCCACCACCGGCACGGCATACCATAACACCGGGCGTATCCAGCGCGTCAGCCCGGTACCGGAGCATTGCCACACCACCATCTCGCTATCGCGGTAACAGCGCGACAAGGTCAGCAGGATGGAAATGAACAAACTGATGGAAAGCAACACCGGCAGATAATTCATGGCGCTGAAACCCAGCAGCGCCAGCACCCCATCCACCGCAATCCTGCCGCTGACCGCATCGCTCAACAGGCGGATCAATTGGCTGACTGCCACGATGCCAAGCAACACCGTGAATACCAGCAATCCGTTGCCGGCAAATTCGCTCACCAGGGCGCGATGAAAAAGCCCGAAGCGCGACGGCTTTGACTTTATGCGGTGAGTTTGCGGATAATCGGGCATTAAACTATGGATTTTTAAAGGAGCAACGCATGGAATTTAGCATAAAACAAAGCAGCCCGGAGAAGCAGCGCGCCGGATGCGTGGTGGTTGGCGTATACGAAGGCGGCAAACTCTCGGCGGCGGCGCAGCTTCTGGACAAGGCGGCAGCGCATCACCTTAGCGATCTGATCGCGCGCGGCGACATGAACGGCAAGGCGGGCAGCACCCTGATGCTGCACCATGCCGCCAACATCGCCGCCGAGCGCGTGTTGCTGGTCGGGCTCGGCAAGGCTGCCGAATTTTCCGCCAAACAGTTCCTCGATGCGTTGCGCGCCGCCTTCGCCGCGCTGCAAAAAACTGCCTGCAAGGATGCCGCGCTGTATCTGGCCGACCTCGCGCTCAAGGGTCGCGATGAGGCATGGAAAATCAAGCAGACCGTACTGATCGCCGCTGAATCCGGCTACCGTTTCGACCAGCTCAAAAGCAAGCCAGCCGATGCGCCGGCACTGCGCAAAGTCATGCTGGGCTGCGCCGACAAACCGGGAAGCACGGCGCAACAAGCACTGGATCAGGCTATCGCCATCGCGCGCGGCGCCAAACTGACCAAAGACCTGGGCAATTTGCCGGGCAACATCTGCACGCCGACTTATCTGGCCGATCAGGCCAAAGCAATAGCAAAGCACCACAAACTCAAAGTCACGGTGCTGGAAGAAAAAGACATGCACAAGCTGGGCATGCATTCCCTGCTGTCGGTCACGCGCGGCAGCGCCCAACCCGCCAAACTGATTACGCTGGAATACAAAGGCGGCGAAAAGAAACAGAAACCGATCGTGCTGGTCGGCAAAGGCATCACCTTTGACACGGGCGGCACTTCGCTGAAACCCGGCGCGGAAATGGACGAAATGAAATACGACATGTGCGGCGCGGCCACCGCGCTCGGCACGATGCAGGCGATCGCCGAAATGGGCTTGAAACTGAACGTGGTCGCGGTGATTCCGAGCTGCGAAAATATGCCGGACGGCGCGGCCAGCCGGCCCGGCGACATCGTGACCAGCATGTCCGGCCAGACCATCGAAATACTCAACACCGATGCCGAAGGCCGCTTGATCCTGTGCGATGCGCTGACCTATGCCGGGCGCTTCGAACCGGATACCGTGGTGGACATCGCCACGCTCACCGGCGCCTGCGTCATCGCGCTGGGGAACGTGGCCACCGGCTTGTTCAGCAACGACGACAAGCTCGCCAAGGAACTGCTGGATGCGGGCGATTATGCATATGACCGCGCCTGGCACATGCCGCTGTGGGACGACTACCAGCAACAACTGGACAGCAACTTCGCCGACATGCAAAACATCGGCGGTCGCGCCGGCGGCAGCATCACCGCCGCATGCTTCCTGTCGCGCTTCACCAAGGATTACCGCTGGGCGCACCTGGACATCGCTGGAACGGCGTGGAAATCCGGCAAGGACAAAGGCGCGACCGGCCGCCCGGTGCCGCTGCTGACACAATATTTAGTAAACCTGGAAAACAGCAAATAATTTGCCACAGAGCACACAGAGATCACAGAGAAAGAAGCAGTAGTTTTTCTCTGTGTACTCTGTGGTCTCTGTGGCTTAATGGTTTTAACCATGACTAAAATTGATTTCTACACCGGCTCGACCGACAAGCTGCGCACCGCTTGCCAGTTGAGCCACAAGGCGATGCAAAACGGCGTGCGCGTGCTGCTCAGCGCGCCCGATGAAGCCACTACCAACGCGTTGGATAAACTGCTCTGGCATTACCCCGCCACGGCTTTTATCCCGCACTGCCGCAGTGATGCCGATGAAGCCGAGCTAATGCCTGTGTTGGTCAATCATGGCAGCGACAAATTTCCCCACCATGACTTGTTGATTAGCCTGCACGGTGAGTGTGTGCCGTTCTTCAGCCACTTCGAGCGCGTCATCGAGATCGTCGGCAGCGATGCGGAAGATAGCCAGTTGGGCAGGAAACGCTTCAAGTTCTACCGCGATCGCGGCTACGAGCTGCGCCATATCGATTTATCCAAAGCGCAAGACGCATGACCTTCATCGGACAATCGGGCAGCGACTTGCCGGACAACCTGCCGCTGCTCACCCGGGTGGTGGACGAAAATTTTCCGGATGATTTGCCGACGCTCACCGAAGTTGTCCAAGAAAACATCGCCACCGATATAGCCATCCCTCCGCCATCTGCGTTTGGCGATGAGGAAATGCGGCGGCTCTTGCTTCGGCTTGAAGCGCACCTCGAAACCGTGTTCGCGGAAAAACTCAACCTCCGTCTGGAGCAACTGCAACAAGTTGCGGTTGAGCAGGCAGTCAACGAGCTCAAAGCCGAGCTGCCCAACATGCTGCGCAACGCGCTGAACACCCGCACCGAGCTATAATCGCGCTTTTCCGCAGCACCCCCCACAATCAACAGCAAAGCCACACACATGGAACTCGCCAAAAGTTTTGAACCCGAAGACATCGAATCGCGCTGGTATCCCCAATGGGAACAATCCGGTTATTTCAAAGCCGGCCTAGACCAGAATAAATCTGACGCATTCTGCATCCTGCTGCCGCCGCCCAACGTCACCGGCACGCTGCACATGGGGCACGGCTTCAACCAGACGCTGATGGACACGCTGACCCGCTACCACCGGATGCGCGGCGACAACACGCTGTGGCAACCGGGCACCGACCACGCGGGCATCGCCACGCAAATCGTGGTGGAACGCCAGCTCGACGCGCGGGGCATTTCGCGCCACGATCTGGGGCGCGAAGCATTCATCGAAAAAGTCTGGGAGTGGAAGGAATATTCCGGCAACACCATCACGCGCCAGATGCGCCGCCTCGGCACGTCGCCGGACTGGTCGCGCGAACGCTTCACGATGGACGAAGGCCTGTCGCGCTCCGTCACCGAAACTTTTGTGCGCTTGTACAACGAAGGGCTGATTTATCGCGGCAAACGGCTGGTCAACTGGGATCCTAAATTGCACACCGCCGTGTCCGATCTGGAAGTGGTGCAGGAGGAAGAAGACGGCTTCATGTGGCATATCCGCTACCCGCTGGCGGAGCCGGATGCAACGCTCGGTTTGACGCATCTGACCGTCGCCACCACCCGCCCGGAAACCATGCTCGGCGACGTCGCGGTGATGGTACACCCCGAGGATGAACGCTACCGGCATCTGATCGGCAAAATGGTGAAGCTGCCATTGTGTGATCGCAATATTCCGATCATCGCCGATGACTATGTGGATAAGGAATTCGGCACCGGCGTGGTGAAGGTCACCCCCGCGCATGACTTCAACGACTATGCGGTGGGGCAGCGGCACAAGCTGGCGCAAATCTGCATTCTGACGCTGGATGCAAAAATCAATGAACATGCGCCCGAAACCTATCGCGGCATGGATCGCTTCGCCGCGCGCAAGCAAATCGTCGCCGATCTGGAAGCCGCCGGATTGCTGGAAAAAATCGACAAGCACAAGCTCAAAGTACCGCGCGGCGACCGCACCGGCGTGGTGATCGAGCCGATGCTCACCGACCAGTGGTTTGT
>SCPW01000234.1 GCA_004298605.1 Gallionella sp. | reverse complement strand
TCCTTCGCCGAGCGAGGGCAGCACGAAAATATCCATGGCCCGCATCAATTCCGCCACATCATTTCGCTCGCCTGCCAGATAAGCGCAACCGGAGAGTCCCGCCTCCGCCAACAATTGCGCGCAAGCCTCGCGGCAGGGGCCATCGCCCACGATCAACAGGTGAGCCGTTTCCCGCAATTGCGGATGTTGTTGGATCAGCAGGATGAAAGCGCGTACCAGCGTCAGGTGGTCTTTAATCACCGCCATGCGCCCCACCGACCCGATAATCACCTGCCGGCCACCGGCAAACTGCACCGGCAAAAGCGGCGCGGGGTCTTCCGCGCGCCGTGGCCGGAATTTCTGGCTGTCCACGCCATTGTAAATCTGGCTGATACGCGACGCTTCGACGCCGATCTGGGCGGCAAGCCATTGTTCGAGGTCGCGGCTCACGGCGATGTAGCGATGGACGAGGGGGCGGATCATGCGGCGCAACAGGTTGTATTTCACGTTGCGCCCGGCAACATCAAAAACATCCCTGCCGTGCTCGCCATGCACGCGGCGGGCGGGTACGGCCAGCGCGGCGACCACTTGCCCTTCGAGCGCGGCCAGGTTGCGCGTATGCACGATATCCGGCTTGAGCTGCCGCAACAACCGGCCCAGCCTCACATAAAGCCCGGGGTCTTTCCCCGGCTTTTTATCCAGCGAATAAACGTGTACATCGCTGCCTTGTATGCGCTTCGCAAAATCGGTGTAACTGTGCAGGCAAACAATCGCATGGCGGTAGCGGTCGCGCGGCATATTGTTGATGAGATTGACGAGCCCGTTTTCCAGGCCGCCCACGCCGAGGCTGTAGATCACGTGAACGACGAGCGGCGCTCCGGTCGGGTTGCCGCTCATATGCGTCCGTTCCCTTCAAGGCGATATTGTGTCATCTGGCTTGCTCCAGGCTTTGCCGTATCGCGGGAGAAGCCCGCGCAATAAAGTTCTCCATCGCTGCGGCAATTTCGTCGGGCCGCGCGTCGTAAGGGGCAAAAACGACCATATCCGCGCTGTCGTCGCCCTCGCCCATGAGGTGTTGTTTCGCCTGTAGCCATTTTGCCCGATAGGGGTTGGCGGTTTGCGTGTCGCCTATCCAGTACCATTGCCAGGCCAGCAACTGGCGGTTTCCCCAGAGCAAGCGGTTTTGCCGGACGCTGCCGGGCTCTTTTGCGCCGCCCAGGTTGCGCGTGGATTCGCCGGTCATGATCCACTCGCCGATTTTTTCATCGGCGAGAATATTCAGGGAAGTGACCGCTTTGGCGCCCTGGTGCTGGTTGCGGAAAAAAGCGATATAAACGCCGACGACTTGATCCCCGTTGCGGTATTCCCGCATCGCCGTGGCTGCCGCCCCGGGAAAGATGGGTTTCAGTCCGGCGACGGGTGGCGAGGCAGTCCAGGGCCCGATCGTTTGCGGCAGGGACAGGATAACCGGGGCAGGGTTGAAAGCCTGCCGTTCCAGATGGTGCAGATAAGCCGGTGATGCCCAGGCGAGCGCCAGCGCGGCAGCGGCAAAACCGGCAGCTTTCAGGGGCGGAGCGGCAGTTGCCGGAACTGCGGCAGGCATTGGAGCCTTTTTGTTTTCCGCCGCGACCGGGCTGTCTTCACGCCAGCGGCTGCCGACCCAGAACAGCGCCAGCATGACGAGCCCGAAGAAAACCCAGCCGTAAATCAGGTGATCGACCCCGACGGCGAGCTGCATGTTGCTGAAGTGCCCGATCATCACGATCATGTAGGCGCGCAGGCCATTCGCGATTATCGGCACGATAATGGCGAGCGCGATGAAAATGAGCTGGCGCAGCCGCGAGCGGTAAATCAGGTAGGCGTACAGGCAACCCAGGGTGAACGACGCGATGAGATAGCGCAGCCCGCTGCATGCTTCCACCACCGACCAGTTGCCGGAAGGGATGGCGAAATGGCTGCCTTCGCGGAATACCGGAATGCCTGTGAGTTGCAGCGCGAGCACGGTGAAATCCGCGGTGAAGTCGATCAGGGGGCGGATGAAAATTTCGCCGAACGGGACGGCCAGCAGCGTGAATG
>SCPW01000233.1 GCA_004298605.1 Gallionella sp. | reverse complement strand
TCTCGGTGGTGGCGGGCAACCAGCCATGGGCGACGTTCGCATGGACGGCCGCGCTGGCGGTTTCCTACGCCGCGATCATGTTCACCGCGCCGCTCATCGGGGCTTACGCGGATGCGTATGCCGCGAAGAAAAAGCTGCTCGCGCTGACCACTGTCGGCTGCGTGTTTTTCACCGCGCTGCTCGCGCTGGCCGGGCCGGACAGCCTGTGGCTCGCGATTTTTCTGATCGTGCTTTCCAATTTCTTTTACGGCAGCGGCGAGAATCTGGTGGCCGCCTTCCTGCCGGAACTGGCGCGCGGACATGCGCTCGGCAGGGTGTCGGGATGGGGCTGGAGCCTGGGTTATGTCGGTGGGCTGGTGAGCCTCGGCGCCTGCCTCGCTTATGTGACCTGGGCGCAGGGACAGGGCCAGCAGGCGGCGGACTTCGTGCCGGTGACCATGCTGATCACCGCCACATTGTTCGCGATTTCCAGCCTGCCTGTTTTCCTGTTCCTCAAGGAACGCGCCGTGCCGCAACCCCATTTGCAGGGGCTGAACCTGATCCAGGAATCCTTCGCGCGGCTCGGGAAAACCATCAGGCATGCGAGGCATTACCACGACCTGCGGCGCTTCCTGATCTGCACGGTGTTTTACCAGGCGGGCGTCCAGGCGGTGATCACGCTCGCCGCGATCTACGCGCAGCAGGCGATGCACTTCACGACCCGGCAGACCATCATGCTGATATTCGCGGTCAACATCACCGCCGCGATCGGTGCCTTCCTGTTCGGCCACCTGCAAGACCGCATCGGGCATATTCCCCTCATCGCCTTGACGCTGGCCGGCTGGATCGCCGTGGTCATCCTGGCATGGAGCGCACAGGATGCCGGGATGTTCTGGGCCGCGGCGAACCTCGCGGGAATCTGCATGGGCGCCAGCCAGTCCGCCGGGCGCGCGCTGGTTGGGCTGTTGAGCCCGGCCACGCGGCGCGCCGAGTTTTTCGGGCTATGGGGGCTGTCGGTCAAGCTTTCGTCGATACTGGGGCCGCTGACTTACGGCCTGGTGAGCTGGATTTCGCAAGGCGACCATCGCCTCGCGATATTGATCACCGGCAGTTATTTTGTCGCGGGGCTGGCGATCCTGGCCGGGGTGAACGTCAGGCGCGGCAGGCGCGCGGCACTGGGGTCAAAATTCTAGTGCGGCAGAAGGGGCGAGTTGCAATCACCCTAGAAAACGCAGTTGAGGTGTCTGTAGGTGCGAATTTATTCGCACTAACAACAGGTTATGTGCGGATAAATCCGCACCTACGGAAGCAATGTAATGCCATGAATTAATAAAGCTTTCATCGCCAACTGCGGTTTTTTAGGATTACGGCAAATTGTCGATGAACCGCTTCATGGAAATTTTGAGCGCCGCAAAATTCGGGTTGTACATCAAGCGCCGCAAGGCGCCGGCTCTAAGGTTGGCCTCGTTGACCTCTCCCTGCAAAACTTCCCCGTGGTTGTTGTTGCAGGCTTCATATTTCTCCATGTCGCCGGGGTAATAATGGATGAAATTGGAATAATCCCCCGCTGCCCCGTAGTGCGGATCGTCGGGCGGCAGCA
>SCPW01000232.1 GCA_004298605.1 Gallionella sp. | reverse complement strand
CACCACCGACTTCATTTTCGCGGTGTACTCGGAAGAATTCGGCCTGCTCGGCAACCTGATCCTGCTGGGTCTGTATGTGCTCGTGATCGGGCGCGGCTTCGTCATCACCGCGAATGCCTCGACCTATTTCACGCGCCTGATGGCGGGCTCCATCACGCTGACCTTCGCCACCTACGCGTTCGTCAACATGGGCATGGTCAGCGGCATCCTGCCGGTGGTCGGCGTGCCGCTGCCGCTGGTGAGCTACGGCGGCACATCGATGCTGACCCTGCTGCTCGGTTTTGGTATGCTGATGAGCATCGAGACGCACAAAAAGCTGGTCAAAACATAAGGAGGAAGCATGAACAAGCAAATCGCAATCCTGGCATTGGCAACCCTGGCCCTCGCCGCCTGCGGCAGCGCGCCGCAGCGCAAGGTGGAAACACGCAGCACCCCCGCGCCGGTCGAAGATCATGCGGTCGGCGCACCCTCCGCCCCAGCGGCCTCGATAGGGGGCGGCTATCTCGCCGGGGACGGCCCCGGCGCGGATGCCCCGGCCAATCTCGACGATATCCCCGACGCCGTGCCGAAAAACGAACCGCTGCACCGCTATGCCAACCGTCCCTATGTCGCGCTGGGCAAGACCTACACGCCGCTGACCGCTGCGGGCGACTACCAGGAGCGCGGCATCGCCTCCTGGTACGGCAAGAAATTCCACGGCCAGCGCACTTCCAGCGGCGAGGTGTACGATATGTACGCCATGACCGCCGCGCACCCCACCTTGCCGATCCCGAGCTATGCGCGCGTCACCCACACCGCCAGTAAAAAATCCGTCGTGGTGCGCGTCAATGACCGCGGCCCGTTCCTGCATGAGCGCGTGATGGACCTTTCCTACACCGCCGCACACAAACTCGGTATCGTCGGCAACGGCAGCTCGGAAGTGGAAATCGAAAGCGTCACCGCCAATGCAGGCACCAACGTTCTCGCCAAGAACGAGCCGGTGCAAAGCAAACCGCTGGAAAAAACCGAAATTGCGCCCAACAGCGCGCCGCCCGCCGCAAGTGCGGCGGCCAGCAGCAATATCTATTTGCAGCTCGGCGCATTCAAAACCCAGGAAGCGGCAGAAAGCTTCGTGGCAAAAATGCGCGCCGAACTGGGCGAGGCAGGCAAACAGCTCAGCGTGTTCATCAAGGATGGCTTCACCCGTGTCCACCTCGGCCCGTATGCGAACCAGACCGAAGCGAGGAGCAGCGCGGATAGCCTGAAAGGGAAGCTGGGATTCAAACCCATGTTGAATTTTCACTGACACAGCGGCTGCGCTTGCTGATACGGCGTTAAAAAATGGCTCGAAATCCTCATGTACTGAAATGTACATTCCGGTTCCGAGCCATTTTTTGCCTTGTCTCAGCGGCGCTCGCTACGTTGTGAGTCAGCCGTAGGGTGCGCTGTGCGCACCATGGTGCATGGGATGCACCCTACCTTGCTT
>SCPW01000231.1 GCA_004298605.1 Gallionella sp. | reverse complement strand
GGGTGCCCGCCATGTTCGCCGCAGATGCCGATTTTCAGATCCGGGTTGGTCAAGCGGCCTTTCGCTACCGCCATTTTCATCAATTGTCCCACGCCCTTGATGTCCAGCACTTCGAATGGGTTGTCTTCCAGAATGCCGGTTTCGGTGTAAGAGGGGAGGAATTTGTTTTCCGCATCCTCGCGGCTGAAGGAGAAGGTGGCCTGGGTCAGGTCGTTGGTGCCGAAGGAGAAGAATTCGGCGGTTTCCGCCATGCGCCCGGAGCGCACGCAGGCGCGCACCACTTCCAGCATGGAGCCGAACTTGAATTTAACATTGATGCCGTGGGTTGCATTCACTTCCTTGTGAATGCGCTGGACATAGCTGTGAATGCGCTTGAGTTCTTCCACCGTGGCCACTTGCGGCACCATGATCTCGGGATAGATTTCGACACCCTGTTTGGCGCACAGAGCGGCGGCTTCGAGAATCGCTTTTATTTGCATCGAGTAAATTTCAGGATAAGTGATGCCCAGCCGCACACCGCGATGGCCCAGCATCGGGTTGACTTCGGCCAGTGCCCGGACCTTTTTCAGGATCACTTCTTTCTTGCCAATCACGTCCTCTTCCAAATGCGATTCCTTGAAGTCGCCCAGCCCGCCCATCAGCTTGGTTAACCCGTCGGCATATTGCTGGTAGAGTTTGGGGTTGAGCAGCTTGAGCGTGTCCGGCAGATCTTCCAGCCCTTTGATGGTATCGCGCAATTGGTGCAGGTGAGCGATTTCCAGTTCGAGTTGTGCGGCGGTAGGCAGGAATTCATGCATTGGCGGATCAAGCAGGCGCACGGTCACCGGCAGCCCCTTCATCGCCTTGAAGATGCCCTTGAAGTCGGCGCGCTGGATCGGCAACAGGCGATCCAGCGCGGATTGGCGGTCTTCCTGCGTTTCGGCCAGAATCATTTCCTGCACGATAGGCAACCGGTCGGTGCTGTTGAACATGCGCTCGGTGCGGCACAGGCCGATACCCATTGCGCCAAATTCCCTTGCGCGCAACGCATCGTCGGGGGTGTCGGCGTTCGCCATCACCTTCAGTTGCGCCACTTCGTCCGCCCAGGCCAACAGCGTGGCCATTTCCTCGGAAAATTCTGCCTCCACCGTCGGTACTTCACCGGCATAAACATGCCCGGTGCCCCCGTCAATGGTGATGACATCGCCTTCCTGCAAGGTGGTTTCGCCGATCCGCGCATTGCGCAAATGGTCGTTGATCACGATCTGGTCGCAACCCGAGACGCAAGGTTTGCCCATGCCGCGCGCGACCACGGCGGCATGCGAGGTCTTGCCGCCACGGCTGGTCAGGATGCCCTGCGCCTGGAAAAAGCCGTGGATATCTTCCGGTTTGGTTTCTTCGCGCACCAGGATGATTTTTTCGCCTGCGCGCCCGCGCGTTTCGGCAGTATCGGCATCGAACACGATCTTTCCGGAGGCCGCGCCGGGCGAGGCGGGGAGTCCCTGTGCCAATGATTTGCCATGAAAATTCGGTGCCAATTGCGGTACCAGCAACTGTTCCAG
>SCPW01000230.1 GCA_004298605.1 Gallionella sp. | reverse complement strand
TATACTCGGCCTGGTACAGATCGCGGCGGGTGGCATACAGCTGTTGCTGTGCATTCAGCACATCGAGGTTGGTGCGTACGCCGACTTCCTGTCCGAGCTTGCTGGCTTCCAGGACGCTCTCGCTGGAGGTGAGGGCCTGCTGCAACGCCTTGACCTGGGCGATGCCGTTGACTACGCCGAGATAGGCCTGGCGGGTTTGCAGCGCGACAGTGCGACGGGTGTTTTCCAGCTCCTGTATGGCGCGCTCGCGGTTGGCTTCCGCTTCGCGCCATTTGGAATTGACGGCGCCGCCCTGGAACAGCGGCAGATTCAACTGTACGCCGACGTTCTTGCTGGTGTTGTCGCTGCCCACACCGAAACTGCCGCCGTTGGCATTGTTTTGTGAATAATTCGCCACTAAATCTACCGTCGGGTAGTGACCGCCGCGATTGCGCGCCACTTCTTTTTCGGCGATTTCCGCGCCCGCTTGCGCGATGGCGAGTTGCAGGCTGTTCAATTGGGCATCGTCCACCCATTTTTCCATGTCGGCGGGTTGCGGTGCTTCCAGCCTGAACTCCTTGCCAAGGTGTCTGAGCTCTTTGGGCATCGCATTGATCAGTTGCTGCAAGGTGCGTTTCTTGATTTCCAGGTTGTTCTGTGCGGCAATTTCCTGCGCGCTGGTCAAGTCATAACGTGCCTGCGCTTCGTGGGTGTCGGTGATGGTGGCGCTGCCCACCTCGAAGTTGCGTTTGGCTTGTTCCAGCTGTTCTGAGATCGCAGTCTTCTGCGCCTCGGCGAGCTGCACGCTGTCTTGCGCGATCAGCACGTCGAAATAGGCTTGCGCGACGCGCAAGATCAGATCCTGTTCGGCGACCCTGAATTGCGCCTCGGTTTGCGCGACTTGCAATTCGGCTTCGGTATAGGACAGCCAGTTTTGCTGGCGGAACAGCGGTTGCGTCAGGTTCACGCCGTAGCCGTGGCTGTTGTAGCGGTAGTTGCCGCTCGGCGGGAAAGCCCCCTGAGACTGGACTGTCTGGTCGTTAAACGTGCTGTTCGCGCTAAGGCTGATGTTGGGCAGCAACAGCGAGCGGCCTTGCGGCAGCTTTTCCTGTCCGGCCTGCATTGTGGCGCGTGCCGCGGCAAACACCGGATCGTTCGCCTGAGCGGCGCGGAAAGTTTCCAGCAGGTCGGCAGCCTGCGCCGAACTGCTCGCGCCGAGCAGTGTTGCCAAGAGAAGCAGTTTTAGTTTCATCGGGGAATCTCTAAAATAATCCGTCATTCCCGCGAAGGCGGGAATCCAGCGGTTTTATTCAACATGTCTTTCGGGTGCCCGGCCAAAAGTTTTTCGGAGGGGTTTGTCCTTGCTATGCAAGGGAATTTTTTCTTTGACTGGATTCCCGCCTTCGCGGGAATGACGAAATTTGAATTTTTAGAGGCGCCCATCAGTTCAGTTTTTGCCCAGTCGTTATATTAGATTTTGCTAATACTATAACTTGCCGCTGCTTTGTGCAATCCCAATATGCGATTTAGTTCCGGCTAACCTAAAGGTTACCCTACACTGAA
>SCPW01000229.1 GCA_004298605.1 Gallionella sp. | reverse complement strand
CCAGCTTGTCGAGGTCGGTGCGTTGTTCCACACGCGCACTTTCGACAGCATAGCTGACCCGGCTGACCGGGCTGAACGATGCGTCCAGCGCGATATGGCCGACTGCGCGCGTTTCATTCGAAGCCTGGCGGGAAATCGCCGACACATAGCCGCGCCCCCGCTCAACCTTGATTTGCATGTCCAGCTTGCCGCCGGCGGTCAGATGCGCAATCACGTGATCGGGATTGACCACTTCGACATCGGCATTGCCGCTGATATCGGCTGCCGTCACCACACCCGCACCTTCTTTTTTGATGCTCAGCACGACTTCCTGCGTGTTATGCAACCGCAGTACCACGCCCTTCAGATTCAGCAGGATGTCCACAACGTCTTCCTGTACGCCATCGATGGTCGCATATTCGTGCAACACGCCCGCCATCTTCACTTCCGTCGGCGCCGCACCGTCCATCGAAGACAACAGGATACGGCGCAATGCGTTGCCCAATGTGTGGCCGTAGCCGCGCTCAAAAGGCTCCATCACCACCTTGGCTTGGGTGGCGGAAATCTTTTGCACATCGATGATGCGGGGTTTCAAAAATTCATTCTTAGGCATACGCTACTCCGTGTGGATTACTTGGAATACAACTCAACCACGAGATGCTCGTTGATGGTTGGAGGCAGTTCGGCGCGTTGCGGCTTGGCTTTGTATATTCCCTTGAATGCCTTGGTGTCCATTTCGATCCATTCCGGGAAACCGCGCTGCTCGGCCGCAGCCAGTGCCGCTTTGATACGCAGTTGCGCCCTGGATTTCTCGGCCACTTCAACCACATCGCCGGGGCGCACTTGGTAGGAAGGGATATTCACGCGCTTGCCGTTTACCAGCAGCCCATTGTGGCGCACCGTTTGGCGCGCTTCGGCACGCGAGGCGCCGAAACCCATGCGATAGGAAACGTTATCCAGACGGGATTCCAGGATTTGCAACAAGCTTTCGCCGGTAATGCCGCGCTGGCTTTCCGCTTGTTTGTAGGTCAGGCGGAATTGCTTCTCCAGCACGCCGTAGATGCGGCGCACTTTTTGCTTTTCACGCAACTGGCCGCCGTATTCGGACAAGCGGGTATTTTTCTTCTGACCGTGCTGGCCGGGCGGATAAGCCCTGCGCTCGACCGCGCACTTGTCGGTAAAACATTTTTCGCCCTTCAGAAACAGCTTTTCGCCTTCACGGCGGCACTGACGGCACTTTGCATCGAGATTTCTAGCCAAGATCGGCTCTCCCCAAGAATTAGATACGAATTAGATACGGCGCTTTTTCGGCGGACGGCAACCGTTGTGCGGCACCGGCGTAATATCGGAAATGCTGGTGATTTTAAAACCAGCCGCATTCAATGCGCGCACTGCGGATTCGCGGCCCGGGCCGGGTCCCTTGATGCGCACTTCAAGATTTTTGACACCGCATTCGACCGCAGCCTTGCCCACTGTCTCTGCCGTAACCTGCGCGGCAAACGGCGTGCTCTTGCGTGAGCCCTTGAAGCCTTGCGCGCCACTGGTGGACCATGCCAAGGTGTTGCCCTGGCGGTCAGTAATGGTAACGATAGTGTTGTTAAAAGAAGCATGAACGTGCGCGATCCCTTCGGCTACGTTCTTTTTGACTTTCTTGCGCACTTTCGTGCTTGGCTTAACCATGTCTAATCCTCTAATGCGTTATAGCAAACTTACTTCTTGGCGCCGGCAATCGCCTTGCGCGG
>SCPW01000228.1 GCA_004298605.1 Gallionella sp. | reverse complement strand
AGCGCCGCATTGACCGATGCGTTGGGCACAACACGCGACGGGTTCGCGCCGGCAACCTGGTGCGCATAATTCACGGTCAAAGTGCTGCGTGTACCCAGCTTGTAGTTGAGTGTGCTTTCCAGCCCGCTGTAAAAGGCGTTGAAATCGCTCTTGAAGCTGCTCGATACTAAAACCGAATTGGGGACGACAACGGGATCTATCCAGATAATATCGCTGATATGGTCGTGGTAAGCGCGGATGTCGAGAGTCGAGCCCGCTTCGTCCAACTGCCCGATGTAGCCGACTTCGCGCGAAAGCGCGCGCTCCGGGCTCAAGCCGCCCGCCGCCAGAAAATTGCTGATCACATATTGTTGGCCTGCAAATTGGCCCAACAGGAAGCGGCGGTTCCCCGATTCCTCGATCATCTCCGGATTGCGGTAGGCCACCGACATGCTGGCGCGCAGCGTGTGCCGTGGGGATAAGTGGTGGCTGTAGGCGACGCGCGGCGAAATGCGCGTCTGCCCCAGCGCATTCTTTTCCGCCATTGCCCCGATATTCAACAGCGCAGGCGGAGCGACGCGCCACTCGTCGTGCGCGAATATGCGGTATTCCTTCCACGTTAGCGGCGCCAGAAAACTATTCGGGGAATCCACCGAGTCATGGCGCGCACCCATCCCCCACACGATCCGGTTGGTGGCCGAGGTGTTCAGCGTGTGTTGCAATTCGAGATCGTGGCGGTGGATAACGGCGTCATCGGCAATCAAATAGCTCCCCGGGCTGACAAAATTCAAGGCGGCGGGCGTACAGGTAACGCAGGGGCGGCTGTACCGGTCATCTTTTGTATTCCGCCCGATGTGGTAGTAGCTGAGCTGAATATCGTTGCTTTTATGGAGAGTGTGCAGCCAGGTAAGCTGTTGGAAATCGGATTTGACCTTCTGATCGCGCAATGCTTTGTCGAGGTCGGCCGCTTTGGGGAGCGGGTTCAGCAGGCCATTCATCCGGGATGTGTTGCTGTAGCCGAACTGAAAGTCGAGGCTGTCGCTGCCGGTCGGGCGATAGTTGATCCTGGTATTGATTAATTGCGCGCTGTTGCTATCGTTCAGCGGGGCAATGGCGGTGCCATTGAGGTACGGTGCGTTATCCAGACCGCTGTCGGAACGCGAGGCGAGCGTCACCCGATAATCCCAATTTTCGCCCGCGCTGCCCCAGCGTGCCGAATTATCCGAAACTCCCGCATCTCCCCGGTTGACGGAAAACTGTGCTTGCGAAACACCGGAGGCCTGGCGCGTAAAAATACTGATCACGCCCTGCACGGAGTTGGAGCCGTGCGACGCGGCGGAAGGGCCGCGTATGACTTCGATCCGTTCAATATCGCCGATATCCAGCGGAAGCTCCGCCCAATCCACCTGGCCAAATGGCGGCAAGTAAATCGTGCGCCCGTCAACCAGCACCTGCATCCGCCGCGCGAAGGCATCGGTCGTGCCACGGTATGACACGACGGGCGTGTGCCCGTCCGAATAGCCCACATACATTCCCGGCACCAGCCTGAACAGATCGGCAATATCGCGCGCGCCGGAAGCAGTGATCATATTGCGGTCGATCACCGTCATGGCATTGGGCGTCTCGGAAATCGGCTGGGACAGCCGCGAAGCGCTGAGCACGACAGGAAATTCCTGGAGGTAGTCCTGCTCGCTCGGATAATCATCCGCCCAAACGTTCCCGCAGGCAGCGCCAAGCGATAAAGCGGCCATGAATAACCGGTGCCGAAACTGTTCCATATTCCCTTCTCCTTTAGCCGACCATGAGTTTTCCGGCACCCCGTCAATGCTCCTTGCCATCTATTCGCGGCTGCGCAAGAAAGGGGATATACCGCCAGGCGAGCAGCGCGAAACAGGCGAACCAGCACAATGCCGCGAGGCCGATCCAGTGCATGTAGCCAGCCGGATAAATCTGTGTGGCAACGATGCGGAACACAAATGCCAGAATCATGATCCGTAGAGCCAGTTTGTCGGTCGCGTCGAAAGCCACCTTCCTGCCGGTGTGCCCCTTCGATATTCTGACCAGCATGGCGGGAATGATCAGGCCCATCGCGCCGAAAGTGAATACATGGATGGATAGGGATACCGGCCATTCGGGGTGGGCGATTTGCCTGATAAAGTCGATCAGCAGTTGCGCCACAATCGCGAGGTAACCCAAGTACATTACGCCGATATCGAGCCGCCGCATACCCAGGTGAGGCTTCCAGAAAATAAAGCGGCCCGCCAGCAGAAGCGCGAGCAGCAGGGCGATCCAGCCCGATAACTGCGGCGGCATCAGGCTTTCGAAGACAAGCACGAGCCCGAGAACCTTGATCGCCTTGTCCAGCGCCGGATTGCCCAGTATCGAAACATTAAACACGCCCTTCATGAACTGGCTCAGCGTCCGCTCGAGCATCACCAGAAAAGCCATCCGGAAAAGCCCCAACGCCATACTCCAGCCGGTCTGGGGATAATCCGTGCCCAACATCAGGTTCTTCGCTACCAGAAATGTCGGGAGAATCAGGAGGAAGAAGTAGTTGTCCGGGTAGAAATCGCTCTTGCGGTTTCGGATCAACGTCCACAGCAGCATCGCAATGATGGCGCCCAGGAACAGGTTATTCGAAATCCTGAAAAGCAGCGGCGGCCAGGCATCCTCGAACCACATGCCGGCACGCTCGAAAAACCAGGCGGCAACAAGGAACATCAACGAGTACCCATGGTAGCCGCGAACCCGGACCCAGTTTTTGGTTGAAGTCAGCAGGAAACCGCCCAGGACAGCCCAGCCGAAGCCGAAAAACATTTCATGGGCGTGCCACTGGATCATGGAAAAAGAAGTCGCCGGCGCCGGGATCGCCCCCGAAAAGAGCAAGGCCCACAGAACCGGCAGGCTCAATCCCGATAAACACGCCAATGCAAAAAACGGGCGGAAGCCCACCAGCCAGAGCGGATGCGCCGACAATTTCATTTCGATATTCCCTTGTTAACTGGATCACTTGATCCCATGACGACCCATCAAGTCATAAAGTGTGGGACGGCTGACACCGAGCAATTCGGCCGCCTTGGCAATATTGCCATCCATTCTCGCCAATGCCTTGATGATGGCCTTGAGTTCCGCTTTCTCTCGCACCTGGCGCAGGTTGATGGGCTCTTCTGCCTCGGCGGGAACCGACAGGCCAAGGTCCTCACCGCCGATTAGCGGCCCGTCGGCCATGATGACGGCGCGCTTGATGCAATTTTCCATTTCCCTCACGTTGCCCGGCCACGGGTAGGCTTCTATCGCGGCCAGAGCCTCCGGGCTGAAGCTCAGCAAGGAGCGACCCTCCTGGGCGCTGAACTTGTTCTTGAAATGGTGCGCCAGCAGCGCGGCATCGCCCACACGCGCCCGCAGCGGAGGGATCGCAACCACGATTTCGCTCAGGCGGTAGTAAAGATCTTCACGGAACCGCCCAGCCGCGATCAGATCCTTCAGGTTCTGGTGTGTCGCGCAGACGATGCGCACGTTTACCGGAATCTCTTCGCGCCCCCCGACCCTTTCGATCACTCTTTCCTGGAGGAAGCGCAGGAGCTTGGACTGCAACGCCATGGACAGGTCGCCCACTTCGTCGAGGAAAAAGGTGCCCCCGTTGGCAAGCTCGATTTTGCCGATAGTCTGCTTGGCTGCCCCGGTATAAGCCCCCTTCTCGTAGCCGAATAGTTCGCTCTCCAAGAGGTTTTCGGGTATCGCCGCACAATTGATGGCGATGAAACGCTTCCCTTGCCTGGGGCTCAACTGGTGCAAGGCTTTTGCCAGCACCTCCTTGCCCGTGCCGCTGTCGCCCAGCAACATGACCGTAGCATCCGAAGGCGCCACTTTTTCGACATTGCGGCATACCTTGAGCAAAGCGGGATCCCGGCTGATAATGCCGGACAGGGGGGAATCCGCCTGGGTCTGAAGCAGGACACGGTTCTCCCGCTGCAACGCGTGGAGGTAGAAGGCTCTTTCAATCACCAGAGCCAGCATCTCGGGATCAAAAGGTTTTTGGTGAAAATCGTAGGCGCCCATGCCGATGGCTTTCACCGCGTTGGCATGATCCTGGTTGCCGGTGAGGACAATCACCTTGGTGTCCGGCACGAGCGCGAGGATTTGCCGCAGCGTGGCCAGCCCCTCCGAGGCACCGTCCGGATCCGGGGGTAGCCCGAGATCCATGGTGACAACCGCCGGTTCATGGCGTCTGACCAGCGTGAGCGCCGCTTCACGGTCTCCCGCCACCAGCACGTCGTAGGCGTCAAAGCTCCAGCGCAACTGCTTTTGCAGACCCGGGTCGTCTTCGATAATCAGCAGATTTTTTTTGTCCTGGCTCATTTGGCACCTCTTACCTTCATGTGTTTTCCCTGGCTGCATGTTCCTGCTTGTAAAGCGGCAATATCACGCGAAAAGTGGTGCCGCTTGCCTGGCTGCTGGCGACCTCGAGCTGGCCGCCAAGCTCGCGGACATACTCCTGGCTTTCGAATACACCGATCCCCATCCCCGCTGTTTTGGTGGACTCGAAAGGCTTGAACAAGCGTTCGTGAATAAATTCCGCGCTCATGCCATGCCCGGTGTCCTGAACCTCGATAATCGCGGTGTCTGCCTCTTTGATTAAACGGACCAGCACTTGCCCGTCCTTGGGGGTAGCTTCGATAGCGTTTTGGATAAGATGGCCGATCACCCGTTCGAGGCTGGCCCAGTTGGCCAATATCTCCAGGCCATGATCCGACACCCTGAGCGCCGGTTTCGGTTCGGCGACCGATTTGGCCGCCACCGCCTGCTGCAACAGCTTTTCGACAAGAAGCGGGGCAGGTTTTTCCACGGTGGTTCCGCTGCTTAATTTTTCGAGGAGCCGTTTCATTTTTTGGACAGAGAGATCCACCGTGTCGATCATATCTTTCTGGAATTCCGGGTTATTCTTGTGTTTTTCGACATTGGAGAGCAACAGCGACAACTGGGAAACCAAGTTTTTCAAATCATGCACCACAAAGGTGGACATGCGGTTGAAAGATTCGAACTGGCGCGCGACCAGGAGCGCGTTGGCCGCTTCTTGCTGCGCGAGGTAACTCGCGGCCTGGTTGCCGGCAATTTCGAGCAGATCGTTCACTTCCCAGTTCAGCTTGATTTTACTTCTGGATTGCGCTAGCACCACAAAACCAAACAATTTCCGGTGCTGGATCAACGGCACCACCAGCCACGCCTTGGGAAGGGTTCGCAGCCATTGGGGTATTGTGAATGTTTCATATTTCTCCGGGCTTGCCTCGAACTCCTGCAAATCTATCACCCACTGCTTGTTTTCCAGAAATTGGCAGAAGGAACTGTTTGCCGGTTCAAGCCCGGTCGGCAATGGCATATTCCATCGCGCCACAGGCTCGCAGTTGCCGGATTCACGGCTGATCCACAAGCTTCCGCCCGGGCTTTCCACCAGTTCCGCAACGGCCTGGATGGCGCGCTCGCCCAGCCCGTGCCCGTCCTTCGAGAGGGTGCGGGTGAAACGCAGCCATTCCTCCCGGTAATCGTAGTTGTAACTGAAGAAATGCTTGCTGATGGATACCTTGAGCCACGAGCGCAAAGTTCCGGAGAACAGCACCCCTACAAGCAGGATCGCCGCGCCGAACAAAAAAGCCGCCTGCAAAACCGCTCCCCAGCTCCCCCCAAAAAAACGCAGGAAATAACCGGCGGCGGCCATGGCCAGCAAGTAGATGGCCACGCCGAACAGCGACGCGGAATGGAACAGGATGCGGCGCGATACCGCGATTTTCAGCGACCATTGGGGGTTGCGTGCGGCCGATACGGCGATAAGCGGAACAATCACCGCGTTGACCATCCCTCTTGCCGCCCATATCTCCGAATTCACATGCCTGAACAATAAGGCGTCGCTGTATAAATATAAATCGTAAGCAAACATCCCGCCGATCCCCAGGCAGGCATATTTGATCCCCCAGCGCTGCGTGGCAGGGGTATTCCGGTAAAACTGCTCCACCAGGACCATACCCACAATCGCCATCGCCACGCGCCCGACGATGACAACCATGAAAGCAAAAGCACTACGGGAAAGTTCAGACCCCCAATAGGTGTAAACCGTCGCAAAAAAAAGCGCCAGGTAGAATGCCGCGATGGCCGCCACAAATGGCCTGGCCCGGAAAGGTGATGATGCATCGTTTTGCCGGGAGGGCCACAGCAGCATAACCAGAAAGAAAGACCAGCCCGCGTTGCGGAGAATCTCCAAGGCATCCGCCAACAACGACAAGGGTTGCCCCCAAGCGAGCTGATACGCAACCGCCGCCGCCCAGAGCATGGTGAGCGAGCAGGCGACCACCAGCGTCACCACGTGCGGGCGACCGCGCCAACTGGTCAGCAAAAGTCCGGACAGAAAAAGAAAAGCTGCGGCCGCCGTGGCATAGCTGAATGCCGCAATGCTTGTCAGCATGGAACGATATACCCGGGAATCATCTGCTACCCTTGCCGAACAAAACAACCTGCACAGTGTCCATCAGAATAATTATATCCAGAAACAGGCTGTTATTCTTCACGTAGTACAAGTCGTATTGGAGCTTCTGGATGGCATCCTCGACCGACGCCCCATACTGGTAGCGCACCTGGGCCCAACCGGTGATCCCCGGCTTGATGCTGTGCCTCACGTCGTAATACGGGACTTCCTCGCAGAGCTGTTTTACAAAGAAAGGCCTTTCCGGCCTGGGGCCGACGAAGCTCATTTCCCCTTTCAACACGTTGATGATTTGCGGGAGCTCGTCTATTCTCAGCTTGCGGATAATTCTTCCTATCCTGGTCGTGCGCGGGTCATTTTCGGACGCCCATTGCGGTTTCCCCACCATCTCCGCATCATTCCGCATACTGCGAAACTTCAGCACCATAAAATTGCGCCCATCCAGCCCCACCCTTTCCTGCCGGTAAAAAATCGGGCTGCGGTCTTCGACGAAAATGCATATGGCCGTGATCAGCATAACGGGCAGCGAGACGATCAGAATAACCAGGCTGGCGAGTAAATCAAAGATTCTTTTGCTGAAAGCGCGCAAGAAACTCTGGTCGAACCCGCCGCCAAAAACCAGCCAGCTCGGCTGGAGGGAATCTACCCTGATCTGCGATGCTTCACGTTCAAAAAATGTCGCGGCGTCGATCACCTTGACTCCGGCCAATTTGCATTCCAGCAATTCTCCAATGGGAAAATCCCCGTTTCTCCGGTTCTGCACCGAGACAATAATCTCGCTCGCATTATATTTATTCGCCATGGATAGCAGTGATTCACCGGCAGGCAAAATGGCCGAAGGAAATACATGGCATTCTTCATCCTGCATCGGGACAAAGCCGACGATATCATATTGGGAACGGTCGATGTTCATGGCCAGATCGCTGCATTCCCTGGCCAGCGAACCCCCACCCAGGAAAATGATCCGCGATTTTAACAGCCTGAATCTGGAGAATTTAAAAAAGAGGATTCTTGTCAGCAAGATGCCCGAAGCGGCGACTATCATTACCAGCCCCAGAATACCGCGGCCGAAATAAAGGTCAGGCACCAGGTAAAAGACCAGGGTTATGATGCCGAACCCCAGAGCCAACGAGGGCATGAGCCAAAGAAAAACTCCCCTGATGTCTCCCTTGAAATCATGCTGGTACATTCCGAGAACGCTCATGCTGAATACCATCACTAATGCAAAAACACACGCCGAAATAAAGAAATTTTCAAACGTGGGAGAAGAAAGATAGCTGCTGTCAAAGAACCGTATCGATGCGCCCAGGTAGACGGACGCCACCAGGATAAAGAATTCAACGAGAAGCAGGATGGATGCTATTTTGGAAATGTAGTGATTGTAAATTCTTATCATTGCTTTATTCCATAGTCATGGAAACCCGCTGGCATTATCGAGTTGTGCCTGCATAATATCGGCATCGGCAACAAGAGCAATTGGACTTTGGTACACCTGCCTGAAGTGGCGCCGCTGTTTGTCGCGGCAATCGCAAAACCAGTCCTGGGATAAAAACGCGGAGAGACAGATTCGTGTCCGGAGTGTTGCATCAAACGGACAAGTTTCATGTGCCGGAAAATACAGATATTGGAAACCTCCGGGGATTGATATCACCGGCGAATCGCTGCGCCGGCAGTCAATGGCGCAAAAGCTCAGGCAACGGATGTGCGGCGAGCATTGGCGCCGGTGCGCGTATGGTCGGGCGCGCCCATGGAGCCTGTCACGAGTAGCGCCAGCCTGAGCCGGTCAGCGACGTCCAATTTGCGGAAAATTTCTGTCAGGTGCGCCTTCACCGTGCGCTCGGTAATCGCCAGGCGCAGCGCAATCTGCTTGTTGCTCTCGCCATTTCCCACGAGCGTGGCGATTTCATGCTCGCGCCGTGTCAGGTTTGCC
>SCPW01000227.1 GCA_004298605.1 Gallionella sp. | reverse complement strand
CCAGATTTTCGCCGCCCGCGTCCAGCGAGGCATTGAATTCCGGGTATTTCTGCAACGCGGCCACCGCCGCTTTGAGCAGGAAAGCCAGCGGGGTGATTTTGATGCTCTGCTTCGCGTATTCCTCGTTGAGCTGCTTGCGGAAAGCTTCCATTTCGCTGATGTCCGCTTCGTCGAATTGCGTGACATGCGGGATGGTCACCCAGTTGCGGTGCAGGTTGGCGCCGGAAATTTTCTTGATGCGCGACAGCGGCTTGGTTTCGATAGCGCCGAATTTGGCGAAATCGAATACCGGCATCTCCAATACCTGCAAGCCACCGCCGATGCCGCCGCGCGGTTGCGCGATTGCGGCTTTGACGAAATTTTGCACGTCGTCTTTGGTGACCCGCCCTTTTTCGCCGCTGCCTTTGACGAGCGAAACATCCACGCCGAGCTCGCGCGCGAAACGGCGGATGGCGGGGCTGGCGTGGGCTTTGTTGGCGGGCGCAGAAATCCCCCCTAACCCCCCTTTGTCAAAGGGGGGAGTTGCGGGCGTCGCAGGGGCGGGCGCTTGGATTGCCGGAGTAAGAGGTAATATTGCCGGAGCAGCAACTGCCCCCCCCTTTGCAAAAGGGGGGCTAGGGGGGATTTCTGACGCGTCGCCGCACTCCAAAGTTAAAATCACCGATCCCTGCGACACTTTGTCGCCAACCTTGACCTTCATTTCCTTGATGACGCCCGCGAACGGCGAGGGCACTTCCATCGCCGCCTTGTCGGTTTCCAGCGTGAGCAGGTTGTCTTCCGCGTTAACCGTGTCGCCCGCTTTGACCATCACCTCGATGATGCTCACGTCCTTGTAATTGCCGATATCCGGCACCAGAATTTGTTTGATTTCTGCCACTGTGTGTCCCCCCTAAACCGTTGTTGGGTTCGGTTTGTCCGGGTTGATGTTGTACAAGCGGATCGCCTTGCTCACCACGTTTTTGCCGATCGCGCCTTCGTCGGCCAAAGCCTTGAGCGCCGCGATGGTGATGTAGAAGCGGTCCACCTCGAAGAACTGGCGCAGCTTTTTGCGCGTGTCCGAGCGACCGAAGCCGTCCGTGCCCAGCACCGTGTAATGCCCGGGCATAAAGCCGCGAATCTGGTCGGCGTAGCTCTTCATGTAATCGGTGACGGCGATGACCGGGCCGCCGCGCTTGGCCAGGCATTGCCCGACATGGCTGACGCGCGGCTTGGCTTCGGGATGCAGCATGTTCCAGCGTTCGCAATCCAACCCGTTACGGCGCAATTCGTTGAAGCTGGTGACGCTCCAGATGTCGGCGCTCACGCCAAAATCCTGCTCCAGCAACTGCGCGGCGGCAATCGCCTCGCGCAAAATCGTACCGCTGCCGAGCAACTGTACCTTGGGTTTCTTCCCTTCCCCCTTCCCCCTTCCCCCTTCACTGAAGAGGTACATGCCCTTGATGATGTCGGCTTCCACCCCTTTCGGCATGGCCGGATGGGCGTAATTCTCGTTCATCACCGTGACGTAATAGAACACGTTTTCCTGGTTCACATACATGCGGCGCATACCGTCCTGGATGATGACCGCCAGCTCGTAGGCGAAGGTCGGGTCATAGGACACGCAGTTGGGGATCATGGTCGCCTGCAAGTGGCTGTGGCCATCCTGATGTTGCAGGCCTTCGCCGTTCAGCGTGGTGCGCCCGGCGGTGCCGCCCAGCATGAAGCCGCGCGCCAGCATATCGCCCGCCGCCCAAGCCAGGTCGCCGATGCGCTGGAAGCCGAACATCGAGTAATAAATGTAGAACGGGATCACCGCCACGCCGTGGTTCGCGTAGGAGGTGGCGGCGGCGATCCACGAAGACATCGCGCCGGCTTCGTTGATGCCTTCCTGCAATATCTGGCCGCTCTTGTCTTCCTTGTAGAACATCAACTGATCGGCATCCTGCGGGGTGTAAAGCTGCCCGACCTGCGAAAAAATGCCGATCTGGCGGAACAAGCCGTCCATGCCGAAGGTGCGCGATTCATCCGGCACAATCGGCACAATCTGTTTGCCGATGTGTTTGTCCTTGACCAGAATGCCCAGCAGGCGCATGAACGCCATGGTGGTGGAAATTTCGCGGTCTTCGGTGCCTTTCAGCAGCGCGTCGAACGCATCCAGGCCGGGCACCATCAGCGCCTCCCTGACCGGCCTGCGCGCCGGAACCGTGCCCATCGCTTTGGCGCGTTCCTTGAGATATTTGATTTCCAGGCTATCTTCGGGCGGGCGATAGAAATTCAGGCTTTCCACCTGCGCATCGTTCAACGGGATATTGAAGCGGTCGCGGAATTTGCGCAACGAATCCAGATCCATTTTCTTTTGCTGGTGGGTCGGGTTTTGCGCTTCGCCCGATGAACCCATGCCATAGCCCTTCACCGTTTTGGCGAGGATCACGGTCGGTTGCCCGGTGTGCCCGATCGCTTCCGCATAAGCCGCAAACACTTTGTGCGGGTCGTGCCCGCCACGGTTCAGCCGCCAGATTTCATCGTCGGACATATCCGCGACCATTTCCAGCAGTTCGGGATATTTGCCGAAAAAATGTTCGCGCACGTAGGCGCCGCTCCTGGATTTGTAGGTCTGGTATTCGCCATCCACCACTTCCAGCATACGTTTTTGCAGCAGGCCGTTTTTATCCTTGGCGAACAAACGGTCCCAGCGGCCGCCCCACACCACCTTGATGACATTCCAGCCCGCGCCACGGAACACGCCTTCCAGCTCCTGGATGATTTTGCCGTTGCCGCGCACCGGGCCATCGAGCCGTTGCAGATTGCAGTTGACCACAAAAATCAGGTTGTCCAGTTGCTCGCGCCCGGCCATGGATACCGCGCCCAGCGATTCCGGCTCGTCGGTTTCGCCGTCGCCCAGAAACGCCCACACCTTGCGCCCGCTGGTTTGCGCCAGGCCGCGATGCTCCAGGTAGCGCATGAAGCGCGCCTGATAAATCGCCATCAACGGCCCCAGCCCCATCGACACCGTAGAGAACTGCCAGAAATCCGGCATCAGCCAAGGGTGCGGATAAGAGGACAGCCCGTTGCCATCCGCTTCCTGGCGGAACTTGTACATTTGCTCTTCGGAGAGCCGCCCTTCGAGGAAAGCGCGCGCGTACATGCCGGGCGAGGAATGCCCCTGGAAATACACCAGATCGCCGCCGTGGCTATCGGTCTTGCCGTGCAGAAAATGGTTGTAGGCCACGTCGTACAAAGTCGCCGCCGAAGCAAAACTGGCGATATGCCCGCCCAGTTCGGAAGATTCGCGGTTGGCGTTCAGCACCAGCGCCGTCGCGTTCCAGCGCGTCAGCGCGCGGATGCGGTGCTCCAACTCATAGTTGCCGCTGGAGCGTTGCTCCTTATCCAGCGGGATGGTGTTGCAATAAGGCGTGGTCGCGCTGAACGGCACACCGGCGCCGGAACTGCGCGCCTTGTCGATCAGTTGTTCGAGCAAAAAATGCGCGCGTTCCGCGCCCTCGTTTTCCAGTACCGACTCAAGCGCATCCAGCCACTCTTGGGTCTCTTGCGGGTCGTAATCAGGTAATGATGCCATTTCTTTATTCTCTCTAATCAATGCCAATTTTATGCCGGGCACGCGATGGTTTCTTGCTCGGTAACGATCCATCCGACCCTCACATCGGTCGCTTCCTGCGGGATTTGTTCGACGATTTGCAGCGCGAAAGCTGCGGCCACCAGCGCGGGTCGATGCGCCATGCGGGCAAGCAGCTTGTCGTAAAATCCGCCCCCGTAGCCCAGCCGCGCACCCTGCCGGGTAAATGCCACACCCGGCAAAAGGACGAATTCTACCTCATTTAGCGTATTCAGCCGCTCGCAGCGTTCGACCACCGGCTCGCGTATCCCCCACAGCCCTGATTCCAACTGGGTTTCCGGGTCATCTACCCAATACAGATCGAGCTGGTTGGTGTGGTGGTTTACCTTGGGCAATACCAGGCGCTTGCCCGCTGCTAGCACTTGGTTAACCCAAAGCTCGCTGGCAAATTCCGCGCCGAAATTCATGTAGCCCAGCACGGCGTCGGCTTGCCGGTACTCGGGCAATTGCAGCAGGCGGTCGGTAATGGTTGCGCTGTGGGCGGCGCGAACATCGGCAGTAAGCTGCTCGCGCTGCGCGATAACGTGTTTACGTAACCCCTGTTTAACGGAAATCATAGCGGCGCTCATGCTTCACCACGAAACAGTAACTCGATCATAAAAAGGGCAACCGCCTGTTGCACTTTTGCGGGAACCCGAATTTGTGCCAAAGCCTGCGGCATAAATAGCGGTTGCGTAGAGGGCGTTTTCATCTCGGCTCATCCAGATCACGTAAATCGACAGCCAATTCCGCTTCAATTTCTTCGATGCTCGGCAGGCTTTGCCCCAATGTCTCCGGCAAGTCACGCAGCAATTGATACTCGGCAACACCGATGGGCTTTTCGATGCCGGACAGCGCATATTCCGCCACCAGGCGGTTTTGTTTCTTGCACAGCAACAGGCCGATGGTTGGCTTATCGTCCTCAGCCTTGATCTGGGCATCCACGGTGGCAAGGTAAAAGTTGAGCTGGCCCGCGTGTTCCGGCTTGAAGGCTGTGGCTTTCAGCTCCACCACCACATAGCACTTCAGGCGCGTGTGATAAAAAAGCAGATCAATAAAAAACTCGTCCCCGGCCACCTCCAGCCGGAATTGCCGCCCGACAAAAGCAAAACCGGCGCCCAACTCCAGCAGGAAACGGGTGATATGGCGGATCAGCCCCGCTTCGATTTCCCGCTCGTGCGCATCGTCGCCCAGGCCGAGAAAATCGAACAGATAAGGGTCTTTCAGCGTGTCGTTGGCCAGTGCGGAATCGGGTGACGGCAACCGCGTTTCAAAATTAGTCACCGCAACGCCGGTTCGCCGGTGCAGGCGGTTCTTGATATTCAATTCCAGCGTCGTGCGCGACCAGCCTTGCCGCACGGCTTGCGCGGCGTACCACTCGCGCTCGGCGGCATCCTCCAGCTTGGTCAGCAGTATGACGATATGAAACCACGGCAATTGGTCAGCAGGCTGCTGACCAAATTTTCCCTCCGGGCAATGCTGGGCGAAAAAGCGCATGTACTTGAGGTTGCTGGATGACCAGCCGCGCATATCCGGGAAGGCGTCCTTCAAGTCGCGCGCCAGCCGTTCGACCACCTTCGCCCCCCAGCCCTGCGCTTCCTGCCGTTGCAAAATATCGCGCCCGATGCGGCCATAGAGTTGCACCAGTTCGGCGTTGACGGACAACGCCGCGCGTTGCTGTGCGCGGGCGATGTCGGTTTTGAGCTGTTTCAGCCAATCGGCGTAGCCGTCGGGCAGGGCGGGCGTTACGGTGGATGGGGTGTCAGGTAGTTTGCTCATGGTTACAGCTTTTTCTTTTTGGTTTTGGCGGGCTTATCCGCAGGCAGCAGGCTGGTGAGCTGCCGGTAGCGCTCGAACAGGAATTCCACGCGCTGCGCGTCGCTGGTGAAGGCGGCTTTGCGGTAGCAGACATCCACGGCGCGGTCGAGCGCCTGGTGGGCTTTGATCAGTGCGGGCGGCATGGTGAGCGGGTCGTAGAGATCGGCGAGCGAGCTTTGCGGGAATTTCGCGCGGGCATCCAGCACGGCTTGGGCGGCGGCTTCGACAGCCCCCTCTCCCCCAACCCCTCTCCCGCGAGGGGAGAGGGGAGCCGCTCCCTCCCCCTTGACGGGGGAGGGTTGGGGAGAGGGTGAGGCAGGCCATGGGAAGTTGTTGTACACGATACCCGCCGAATAGCGGTAGCGGCTTTCCATTCGTCCGCAGGTGTAGCGCGTCCACGCCATGTGCATCGTCGAAGTCAGGATGCCGAAGTGGTAAAGCGTGGCATGGGGAATGACTTTGACCAGATTGCTGCTCAACGTATCCGGCTGCATGAAGCCGATGGGGATAAACCTGCGCCGCTCCGATGAAACTTCCGGTATCACCAGATAGGGCGCGTCGGGAATATTCTCCACATGGAAGCGCGTCGGCGTGGCGGCGAGTTTTTGCGTGGGCGCGCTCTTGCTGGCGAGGCGCACCTCGCGCACCGCTTCGACGCGCTTCATCGCTTCCGGCATTCTGCGCAATTCATCGGGCGGGCAATCACCCAGCCACAGGCACCAGCGCTCGTAGTTATTGATGAATTCATCTGCGCCGATCCAGCGGCGGAACCATTTGGCGGCCTTGGGTTCGTGCGAAAGGAACTCTGCTTTTTCTTCCGGCGTGAACAGGTAATGGCCGCCATCAATCGGCTTGTTGCCGATACCGATTTCCGACACCGCGCAAATCGGATGCTGGCGGTTGACCAGCACCACATCCGGCGCATCCACCAGATAGGGGTTGATGTTGCGCACGGCGACGGCGTGCGCTGCACCGCGAATGTCTTCGTATTCGTAGATGGTCTTCTTTTCCACATCGAACGCGCCGAAGCCGATGATGACGCAATGCACCGCCGCCATGCCTTTGGCCTCGTTGCTCCACTGGAAAGTGCGATGGGCGAAGTGGATGCGGATGCCATGGCTAAGCAGCCAGCCCCACAGCACACCAGCCTGTTCGCCCTGGGTGATGCTGTTGGTGGAGACGAAGGCGCAACGCACGTTCATTCCCTCCCCTTCAAGGGGAGGGTTAGGGTGGGGATGGGGTAAGGTTGATGCAGCCGTTTCACCCATCCCCCTCCCAGCCTCCCCCTTGAAGGGGGAGGAGTGTTTGCCCTGCATATACCGCGCCGCTTTCACATACCACGCGGCAACGAAATCGAGCAGCCCCCCGCTCTTGATGTCCGCGAACACGCGCTGTGCATCCTCGCGCT
Organism: Gallionella sp.; assembly: GCA_004298605.1. Classification (GTDB taxonomy): domain Bacteria; phylum Pseudomonadota; class Gammaproteobacteria; order Burkholderiales; family Gallionellaceae; genus Gallionella. Next base: position 376 of record SCPW01000227.1, on the reverse strand, counting down.
GCGCATCGTCCATGAATTTCGCGCCGACGAACGGCGGATTGCCGAACACATAACTGCATTGATCCGCCGGCAGCACGTCGTTCCAGTCCAGCGTCAGCGCGTTGCCGTGGACGATGTGCGGCGAGGTCTTGAGCGGGATGCGCGCGAAGTACATGCCAAATTCTTCGGACACGCGCACGTTCATCTGGTGATCCATCAGCCACAGCGCGACTTGCGCGATCTGCGCCGGAAACTCTTCGATCTCGATACCGTAGAACTGATCCACGTCCACGCTGATTTCCTGGTGGATGTCGAGGAAGCGCGAGCCGGGGCCTTCATGCACGGTGCGCAGCACGTCGAGTTCCAGCTTGCGCAGTTCGCGGTAGGCGATCACCAG
>SCPW01000003.1 GCA_004298605.1 Gallionella sp. | reverse complement strand
TGCCGGAACCTCCGCAGGCGCCCCCTCCGAAGCCGACGGCGCCGCCGTTGCCTTTTCAGTATTCGGGAAAATCGGAAGATGCCGATGGCGGGAATTTGTTGGTATATCTGGCCAAGGGCAATGAATCCTTTGCCGTCAAGCCGGGTGAAAAATTCGCCGGGGTTTACCAATTTGAAGGCATCGAAAAAGGCAAGCTGGTGATTCTGTATCTGCCTTTATTGGTAAAACAACGCTTATCCATTGGATTGATCGAGTGATGATGACTACAAGAAAATTGCTATCCCTGTTATTAATCTTCTGCCTGGCGGGGTGTGCCAGTGAACGTTTGCACCGGGAAGGTTCCAAATTGATCCGCGAAGGAAAAGTGGAGGAGGGGCTGGCATTTCTTTCCAAGGCGGTAGACGAAGAGCCGACCAATGCTCAATTTCGAGCCGACTACCATGTACGAAAGGCGGGCTATGTGGATCAATTGCTGGCGGCAGCACAAGCCCAGCGCCAGAACGGCAATCATGCACTGGCCGAAGAGGGCTACAAGCGGGTATTGCAAATCGATAAAACCAACGTCAGAGCCAGGGCGGGCTTGGATGAGCTGATCCGGGATCGCCGCCAGGGCGATCTTTATGCTTCGGCCCAGCAGGCTTTCAAGGCGGGGGACATGGATAAGGCTGCCGCGATATTGCGCTCAATTCTGCTGGAGAGCCCCGATAATTTTGCCGCTCAAAATTTGAAGCGGGAAATCGAGGAATTGCTGGTGCGGCGCCAAACGGTTGAACCTACGCTCAAAAGCACGTCCACCAAGCCCATCAACCTGGAGTTGAGAGATGCCAATATCCGCATGGCCTTTGAAGGTATTGCCCGCACGACCGGCATCAATTTCATTCTCGACAAAGATGTGCGGCCAGATTTGCGTACCACGGTGTTCCTGAAGAATGCCTCCGTGGAGGATGCCATCGAACTGATTTTGCAGACGGGCCAGTTGCAGAAGAAGGTTCTGAACAGCAGCACGGTACTGATTTATCCGAACAGCCCGGAGAAGCTGAAGGAATACCAGGACTTGGTGATGAAATCGTTCTATTTGCAGAACGCCGATGCCAAGCAAATACAGAACACCCTTAAGACCATGCTCAAGACCAAAGACATGGTGATCGATGAGAAGTTGAATCTCCTGATCATGCGTGATACGCCGGACGCGATCCGTCTTGCCGAGAAACTCGTGGCCATGCATGACATCCCTGAGCCTGAAGTGATGCTGGAGGTTGAGGTGCTTGAGGTGCAGCGCTCCCGTTTGACCGAACTGGGGATTCAATGGCCGAGTGAACTGACTTTGACGCCATTAGCTACGACGCTCAACGATTTGCGCAATATGAATTCCAGCAAAATCGGCGCATCCCTGTCCGGTGCGGCTATTAATTTACGGCGTGATATCACCGATTCCAACATCCTGGCCAATCCGCGCATCCGGGTGAGAAACCGGGAGAACGCAAAAATCCTGATCGGTGACAAAGTTCCCGTTGTGACAGCCACTACTACGGCGACCGGCGTGGTGTCGGACAGCGTTCAATACTTGGATGTCGGCTTGAAGCTCGATGTTCAGCCCGATATCCATTTGCAAGATGAGGTAGCCATCAAGGTGAATCTGGAGGTGAGTTCTATAGTCAAGGCAATCACGTCAAAGAACGGTACGAGCTCCTATCAGATCGGCACGCGTAACGCGTCCACGGTGCTGCGCCTCAAGGATGGCGAAACGCAGATATTAGCCGGGCTTATCAACGATCAGGATCGCGCTACCGGCAGTGGTATCCCCGGCCTGGGGGACTTGCCGGTGCTGGGCCGCCTCTTCTCCAGCCGACAGGATGATCGCAGCAAAACTGAAATTGTACTATCCATAACGCCGCGTCTGGTGCGCAACATCGTGCGCCCCGATGCCAGCGCGGGCGAATTCTGGTCCGGCACCGAATCCACGTTGCGCATGAAGCCATTGAGCCTGCAGTCTGTCGAGCAAAAAGAGGCGACCGCACTGCCGCCCAAAGAGGGGGCAACTTTCTCCGAGAGCACGATTTCCAATGGGCCGACAGCTCCTGCGGAAGTGGCCAAGTCTATCGCATTGAGCTGGCAGGGGCCCAGTAAGGCCAAGGTCGGCGAGCAGGTCAAGCTGGCTTTGCGGCTCAAATCCGATGGTGGTGTGCGCAGTCTGCCATTTCAAGTTGGATTTGATTCTGCGGTCTTTCAGGTGATGCAGATCGAAGAGGGGGGATTCTTTAAGCAAGATAATGGCGCCACGAGTTTTTCCAGTAATGTGGATGCGGCCAACGGTAAATTTTTTGTGAGCGTTACCCGCTCCGATGTGGAAGGTGCATCGGGTGAGGACGCAGTGGTAATGGTTACCCTGCGCGCTTTGGCACCCAGCCCACAGACGACCCTTAAGGTGCTGTCGGCATCGCCTATCGTTCACGGCGACAAGCCGCCTGCCACAATCCTGCCCCCGCCTTATGGGGTGGAGATTTCCCGATGAGTGTAGATGTGCCGACTGCCGATAGAATCAGGGTCGGCGGCTTTGTGGGAGGTTTCACTATCGTTGAACTCCTGGTCACCATCGTGATCGTTGGCATTCTGGCGAGTGCAGTGTTTCCCATGGTGGAACTGTCAAGGCAGCGAGCCAAAGAGCAAGGTTTACGCTCGGCGCTGAAGGAAATACGCACCGCTATCGATGCATACAAACAGGCAGGGGATGAGGGGCATATCATCCGAAAACCGGATGAGTCAGGCTATCCCCATTCTCTCGAAGAGCTGGTCGAAGGAGTAGTGGATGCCAAAAATCCGAATGGAGCACGGCAACGCTTTCTGCGCCGGATTCCACAAGACCCGTTTATGGAACCTGGCGACACACCTGCCAAAAATTGGGGCAAGCGCAGCTATATTTCCAGCCACGAAGATCCACGGGAAGGGAGGGATATTTACGATGTCTATTCTCGCGCACCGGGGGTGGGCCTCAACGGAATTTCCTACCGGGAGTGGTGATGACCATGCGCCAGCGAGGATTTACCCTGATCGAACTACTCGTGGTGCTGGCCATCATCGCCACGCTGTTGTCGCTTGCCGCACCGCGCTATACCGGCAGTGTGGACAAGGCCAGGGAATCGGTACTGAAAGAAAACCTCACCACGTTGCGCGAAGCCATCGACAAACATTATGGCGACACCGGCAAGTACCCGGCGACTCTGGAAGGCTTGGTGACCAAGCGCTACTTGCGTCGTATCCCGGTTGATCCGATTACGGACAGCACCACCAGTTGGGTCGTGCTGCCGCCTGCCGATCCTCAGAAAGGCGCCGTTTTTGATGTAAAAAGCGGAGCGCCGGGCAAGAGTCGTGATGGCGCGGCCTATTCGTCCTGGTAGGCCGACCATGTGGCGAAATCAAAACGGATTCACATACATGGGCTTGCTCTTTGCCGTGGCAATGGCGGGCGTGGCGCTGGCCGCCACGGGCACGCTGTGGTCAACCCAGCGCCAGCGGGATCGGGAGCAGGAGTTGCTTTTTGTGGGCAATCAGATACGCCAGGCAATCGGCAGTTATTACGAGCACTCGCCGGGAATGGTGAAACATTATCCGGCCAAGCTCAATGATCTGCTCAAGGACAACCGCTTCATCAACGTGCAGAGCCATTTGCGGCGGCGCTATGTGGATCCTTTGACTGGCTCACCGGAATGGGGGCTGGTGGCGGCGCCGGAAGGTGGGGTGATGGGGGTCTACAGCTTGGCAACGGGCACACCGGTCAAGCAGGCGAAATTTGCGGAGAGAGATGCCGAATTTGAAGGCAAGACGCGCTATTCGGATTGGAAGTTTGTCTATCGTCAACCGGTCAACAAACAACACACTCAGGGCATTTTAATGGGAACGACAGTAAGACAACCCGCGTAAGGCGCACACCGTAGGGCGACAATAAGCGAAGCGCATTGCGCCGCATGATCTTTCTATCAGTTGTGGGAGTGAGACCGGATTTGTTGCCGAAGAACGCCAATGGTAAGATTGACCGCGTCGCGTTGCAGGCGCTCGCAACTTTCCCCAGCACACCATGAAACCTGTCGTCATCTTCGGTACCGGCAAAATCGCGGAA
>SCPW01000226.1 GCA_004298605.1 Gallionella sp. | reverse complement strand
CACGCGAACATCGCCAGAACGAGCGCATCAAACAGGGCGTGCGCTCCGGCCAATTGACCAAAGAAGAAACCAGAGCACTCGCCGCGCAGCAACGTGAAATTCGCCAGGAAGAGCGCCAATACCGTTCGGACGGAAAATTTACCAAGGAAGAGCGCAAGGATGTCCAGCAGGATTTGAACCAGGCCAGCAAGGCCATTTACCAGGAAAAGCACGATACCGAAACGCGCAAGTAGGCGTTAATCCAGCCGGGGAGATTCAACATGAATACAGTTCTTAAAACACTTATTGCCGCAGGCATCGCCGCCTCGTTCGGCCTGAACGCGATGGCCGCCGATGCCCCTGCGGACAAACCGCCCATGCGGAAACACATGGAGCGGATGAAAGCCATGCCCCCCGAACAGCGCGCCGAAGAACGCAAAGCGATGCGCGAGGAAATGCGGGGCATGACGCCTGAACAGCGTGCGTCAAAACGCCGGGAAATACGCGAACAGCTCGAAAAAATTCCCCCTGAACAACGCGCGGAACGCCGCAAGGAAATGCGTGAGCACTGGGAGGAAATGCCCCCGGACGAGCGCAGGGAAATGCGCGAAAAAATGAAGGGTCACTTGGAAAATATGACCCCGGAGCAACGCGCGGAACGCCGCAAGGAAATGCGCGAACGCTTCGAGAAAATGTCGCCGGAAGAACGCCGGCAATTCAAACGCGACATGGGCGAGCGTGGCGGCAAGCAGCCACCGTTTTCCGATCACCCCGGCGACCGCTGAAGGAGCGATTCCAATCTGCGGTAGAAACTCGTTCCCGCGGGGTGGGCGCAGCCCACCCTTCTACAGAACCCTGTTTTTAATGCATGCTGTACAGGCACGCGTTTACCCTCCGGCTTGCAGGCGCGTCAAGGTTTCTTTAAGCTGCCCATACCGTTCGGGGCGCCTGGCGCGTCCGGCTTTATGTAAAGGCGGCTCGATACGATGAATCCCTTCCAGAAGCGTACCGCGATCCGGATTGCCGCTGTCAGCGTTCTCCTGGCGTCTATCGCCAGCCCCGCGTCATGGTTCGTTGCGCGCAAGGGCGCAGAAGAAAGTATCGTTTCGCTGGCCATCGAAGAATCGCGGCTGTTGCTCCGCCACTACAACGCTATCAACCTGACCGGCCCGGATGCCGCCGGGCATGCCGCCGTTGCCGCCAAGACCATTTCCGGCGGCCTGTTTGATGTCGTCGAAATTTATGACCGCAGCGGGCGCAAGCTTGCCGAATCGCTGACCGGCGAGGGCGTTGCGATTGAATCGTTCCTGCCCAAACATGGCGCACCGGACTACATTGCCGCATCTTACAAAAGCATGAAACTCCCCGGTGGGCGCTGGGTCTTGCAGGTTTTCGTCCCCTTGCGGAGTTCGGCAACCGACACGAAAGGGCCAATTACCGGCTATTTCGAGGGGGTTCGGGTCGTGCCGACATGGCAGCAGCAGCAAATTTTCTCCAGCTCCCTGACCGCGGCATTGATGGTCTGCCTGGCATCTTTGCTTTGCGGCATCGCGCTCTATCCGGTCGTGATGCGCCTGTCAGCCGACAACGAACGCAAAGCGCGCGAGCTGCTCGAATCGCATATTTCCATGATGGAATCCCTCGGTCGCGCCATCGCCAGGCGCGATTCCGATACCGGCGCGCACAATTACCGGGTCGCATGGATCGCCGCGCGCATAGCCGAGCGCATGGGCCTGGGGGGGAGCGACATGCAGGCTCTGATTGCAGGCAGCTTTCTGCACGATGTCGGCAAAATCGGGATCCCCGACAAAATCTTGCTCAAGCCCGGGAAGCTGGACGATGCGGAGTTAACCATCATGCGCACCCATGTCGAACAAGGCGAGGGGATTGTCGCCGGCATGGGTTGGCTCGATGGCGCGAACGCGGTCGTGGCCGCCCATCACGAAAAATGGGACGGCTCCGGCTACCCGCGCAAGATCGCGGGCGGGGCAATACCGCTCGCGGCGCGTATTTTTGCCGTTGCCGATGTGTTCGATGCGCTCTGCTCGAGACGCCCGTATAAGGAACCCATGGACTTCGGGGCAGCGATGGCGGTTCTCGAGAAAGGCACGGGAAGCCATTTCGACCCGTCGGTCATGGCCGTGTTCCGCACGATAGCGCCCGATATCTTCGACCGCCTGGTAAACAGCACCGAAAACGATGCCCGCCAACTCCTGGAAAACTGCGTGCGGCAGCACTTCGAGATTTGATCCGCCATCCCATTTCATGATTGCAGGGGTGCGGTCGAAACGGATGAACCTTAAAAACGCTGTCGGCCACAGAGAACTCAGAGATCACAGAGTAAAAAAACAGTTGAACCCGGGAATTGGTTCACCTTTTTGGGGTGTCATAAAAACGTATAACACCGCTGATTTCTCTAGTGTTCTCTGTGGCCCGAATTAAGATTCCTGGGATGAAGCGCATGCGCCATTACCGCATACCCAATAACGTATCGAATTCCTCATGAGGCAGGGGCATGCCGAACAGGTAACCCTGGTAGAGCATACAGCCATTCGCTTCAAGAAAGTCGCGTTGCTCCCGCGTTTCCACGCCTTCCGCGATCACCTCCATGCCCAGGTTATTGGCCATGCCGATAATGGTCTGGATGATGGTCGCGTCGGGGGTCTTGGTGCCGATGTGTCGCACGAACGACTGGTCGATCTTGAACTGGTTGAACGGCAGTTGGGTCAGGTAGGACAGCGATGAATAGCCTGTCCCGAAATCATCCATGGAAAAACTGACGCCGGTTTGCCTGAGCGCCAGCATCTTGGCGATGGTGTCGGCGACATCGTCGAGCACGATGCTCTCGGTCAGTTCGAGCTTGAGGCGCAGCGGGTTGATGCCGGTGCGCTCGAGTATGCCTCTCACCTGCGCGACGAAATCCGCCTGCCGGAACTGCCGCCCGCTGACGTTGACGGCAAGCTGCAAATCACGGGTGCGCGGTTCCGCTTCCCATGCCTTGAGTTGCCGGCAGGCGTTTTCCAACACCCATTGCCCGATCGGAATGATGAGCCCGGTTTCTTCCGCCAGCGGGATGAATTGCAGCGGCGGGATCAGACCCCGCTCCGGATGTATCCAGCGCAGCAGAACCTCCGCCCCTATAATGCGCCCGGCGTGGTTGATCTGCATCTGGTAGTAAAGTCTGAATTCCTGTCTGCGCAATGCCTCCCGCAGCCCGGCTTCGATCTGGGCGCGGGCTTCCAGTTCATCCTGCATGACGGGGTCGAAGAAGCGCAGGGTGTTGCGGCCGGATTTTTTCGCTTCGTACATGGCCGTGTCGGCCTGTTTGAGCAACTCATCGAGTTTCTCCTTGTAATTGATAAACAAGGTGATGCCCACGCTCGATGAACTGTGGAACTCATTCCCATCGAGAATGTAGGGCTGGCTGAGCGTTTCGAGCACTTTCCCCCCCACTCCCTGCGCCTGCACGGCGGCCTGTGCCCTTTCTTCGCTCAAACCCTCCAGCAGCAGCACGAACTCATCCCCGCCGAAGCGCGCCACGGTATCGCCCTCGCGCACGCACGCCTGCAGGCGTTTGGCCACCTCGACCAGCAGCAAATCCCCGATACCGTGCCCCTTGGTGTCGTTCAGAGTCTTGAAATTATCGAGATCCAGGAACAGGAGCGCACCGCCGGCCTGGTTGCGCGCGCCGGTCGACACCGCCTGCCGCAAGCGGTCAAGCAGCAGACGCCGGTTGGGCAACTGGCTGAGCGGGTCGTAAAAGGCGAGATGGTGGATTTCGTTTTCGGCCTGTTTGCGTTCGGTGAAGTCGATGAATGCGCCGACGTAATTCGTGACCCTGCCGTCTTTGCCGATAACGGCGGTAATGTTCAGCCATTCCGGGTATATTTCCCCGTTCTTGCGCCGGTTCCAGATTTCCCCTTGCCAGTAGTTGTCGCGGCGCATGCTTTCCCACATATGCCGGTAAAACTCCGCGCCCTGGCGGTCGGACTTGAGCATGGACGGGTTCTTTCCGATCACTTCCCCGGCGCTGTAGCCGGTCAACCGGGTGAATGCCTGGTTGACGCGGATGATCACCGCATTTTCATCGGTCACCATCATGCCTTCTTCGGTCTCGAAGGCAATGGCGGCGATACGCAAGGCCGCTTCGCGCTCTTCCTGCACCGACATCATGCTGTTGAACGCGTGCGCCATGTCGGCAATGTCCTTCGGCCCGGCAGGCACGACCCGCACCTGCGATTCGCCGTTTTGGGCGCGCCCCATGCTGGCCGACAACTGGTCGAGCGGGCGCGCCATGCTGCGGGTAAGGAAGCGGATCAGGAGCAGGAACAGCAGCGCGAAGGAGAACGATGTGGCCAGGTTGGTGATGAAAATGTCGGTGGTCATCCGGGTCAGCGCCGCCTTGCTCATGACCACCGAAACGTGGCCGAGCAACTCGCGGGGCGCCGCATCGTTGAACGGCGATTCCGCGGAAGGCTGCGAATAGACCGGCGCGGTGAAATGCCACGCGCCGGAGCTTTCCGCGTTGAGCATGGCGGCGGCCTGCAACCCGCCGTTTGTCTCCCCGAGAAGGCCGGCGGGATCGGCGTTGCCGCGCATCAACAATACGTTCCCGTTGGCGTTGCGTATTTCCAGGCCGACCACGCCGGGGAAAGCCATGGTGGCGTTCACCGCTTCGGTGGCATTGTCGGCGGAAGCATAAATCAGCGCCAGGGAGCTTTGGCGCGCCAGATTCTCGGTGATGCGCCGCCCCTGCTCGATAAGGTCGTGGCGCACCCGCTCATTGCCCTGCAACGACCCGACTACGGAGGAAAACAGCGCGAGGAAGAGGATGCCGAGCGTAACCGTGATGCCGAGCTGGCGCTGGAATGTGAGCTTCTGGGAAAACGCCGCGAATTTTTTATTCATGACCGGCTCATCCTATTGTTCGGGGAACACCGTGTCGAAACTTTGCGGCTGGCCGGCATTGATTCCGAGGTGTTTGGCCGTGCGCAGGTTGATTGCCATCAGCACCTCGCGCAGCGGGGTCATGCCGGATACCCCGTTTTCGCCGGAAGCCAGGAAATCGAGGGCAGAGCCCGCAAGATGGCGGCCCAAGCCAACATTGTTGGGGTACAGCGAGAACAGCACGCCGCGCCTGACATGCCCGAAACTGCTGGAAAACACCGCCAGGTTGCGCGCCCAGGACTCGTGCAGCACCAGCGGGAGCACCGCGCTGTCTTCCACCGTGGTGGAATCCTGGGGCAGCCATAGCGCGTCCTGTTTGCCGTCGGCGGTGGCAAAAATTTCCTGATAAATGCGCATCGCGCCCCGCAAGTCCCGCGCCTCGTAGGCCACGAGTTCCAGCCCCTGCGCGCGCGCGGCCTCTTTCGCCAGGCGCATCATCCACGCGTTCTGGCGCGGGTCGTACACGGTGAACACCCGCTGCGCCCTGGGCATCATCCCCTTCAGGCGCGAGAACAGCAGCGCCGGATCCGGCGACAGGCTGTTCACCTGCACATTGCGCGCTTCATCTTCCGGCGCCGTCAATACGCCGCCCACCACCACGCCAATGTTGCTGTCCAGCGCGGAGGCGATTTTCATTCCCTGCCGCCCCAGCGCGATCACCACCTTGGCATCCTGGCGGCGCAGGGAATTATTCAGTTCGCCGACATCCACGTTCGCCCCCACCGCGAAATTGGCGACGCGCCCCTTGGCCTTGCCCTCGATGCCTTCGATGATCTGCGTGAATATGCTGCGATAGGGCTCGCCGATGTCCGGGTAAATTACCGCGATGGTGCCGGTCGCCGATGCCTGCGCGATTTTGTTGGCAAGGTTCCGGGTCGCCGCGGAAGTGATGGGGCCCGCGACCCGGATGGGGAAAACTACCACATCCGGAAACGCCTCGATGGCGCGCATCACCTCGGCCTGGTTTTCCTGCTCCGGCTGAAGCGAAACGGGCAAGGAGAGGAACGGGGCTACGGCGCGAATCACCCCGGAGTAATCTTCCTGCAACGGTGCATTCTTGCGGGTCAGGACGACCGAATCTTTCTGGATCGCCCATGCCGGGGCGGCGGAAACCACGAGCAACGAGGCCGCCAGCAGGCAGGCTGCCCGCCCAATCCGCCGCCGGAAATAAGGCGCGTCGCAGGATAGTGAAAATGATGTGAACATGCCCATGATTACTTTTTCGGTGTCGCTTATGTGAGATCGATCGCGCAAGCGGCCAAATGTTCCGCTTAAACTTTTTTCCATGACGCTCCATCCGGGCGCATCCCCATGCCGGCCGGAATGGCGCGCTGCCCGACCGCCGGTCGCCCCGCTCACTCGCACGCAAATAGTATCAGGCTTTACGCCGCCCCTGATACTGTTCACGGTTAAAAAAATATATGCTGCGCGGAAAATTGCGGTAGCATAATTCCCTTGCAAAAGTAACCGGCTTCAGACCGGAACGCCAGCCTTCATTGGCCAACAAAACGAGAGGTTGCCCGACCTCACCCGGAGGAGCGCCCGTAGCGGGCGCTGAATATTTTGCTTGCCCATAACCGCACGGAAATAACCGGGGAAAACCCGATAATCACCCCGGACAGAACACCAGAAGTAGCGGATTTGCTGGTTGCCTATCTGGAACAGATGGGGATCGAATATGTGTTCGGCGTCCCCGGCGGCGCGATCGAACCGCTCTACAACGCCATCGCCAGAAGCACCCGCCGGGGCGGTGTACGCCACATCCTGGCGCGGCACGAAGCCGGGGCCGCTTTCATGGCCGACGGTTACGCCCGCGAAAGCGGCAAGATCGGCGTCTGCTGCTCCACTTCCGGCCCGGGCGCCACCAACCTCATCACCGGCGTCGCCTGCGCCTACGACAATAATATCCCGATGCTGGTGATCACCGGGCAACCCGCGTTGCCCGCCTTCGGCAAGAACGCGCTGCAGGAATCGTCCTGCACCGGGATTGATACGCTGGGCATGTTCCGCCACTGCACCCGCTACAATTCCCTGGTATCGCATCCGAAACAGATGGAAACCAAACTGGTTTCCGCGCTGCAACGCGCCATCCGCACACCCAGGGGGCCGTCCCACCTGACTGTCCCGGTGGACGTGTTCCGCAGCCCCAGCCCCCACCAAGCCCCTTCATATGACCTGCAAAGCCTGCTGGCTCCCGCCTCCCTGGTGGACGATGACACGATCGAAACGCTGAGCACGATGTTGTTCGAGGCCAACCACGTCGTGCTGCTGATCGGCGGCTGGTGCGGCGAGGCGATCGGCTCGATACTCCAGTTCGCGGCGCTGAGGGGCGCCACCATCGTCACGACACCGGACGGCAAGGGGTTGGTCAGCCCGAGGCACCCGCAGTTTCGCGGCGTATTCGGCTTCGGCGGGCACGGTTCGGCGGAGGCCGCGCTGCGGGACAAATCCGTGGATTTGATCCTGGCGATCGGCACCTGCATGGGCGAATGGAACAGCGGCGGCTGGAGCGAGAGCCTGCTCAACGAACGGCTGGTGCATATAGACGAATCGGAAGAACACCTGATGCGCACGCCGATGGCGCGCCTCCACGGGCGGGGGCGCATCCTGTCGGTGTTCAACCGGTTGAACGAACGCATGCAGGGCTGGCGCAACGCCGGCAATCCCGGGCATGGGCGCGAACCGGATGACGCGGAATGGACGCCGCACCACATGCTGGCGATGCCGGACAAATACGAGAGCGACGCGGCTCCGATCAAGCCGCAACGGCTGATGCGCGAATTGGGCCGGCTCTTCCCGCCGACCACGCGTTTCCTCGCCGACACCGGCAACAGCGTTTCCTGGTCGGTCCACTATTTGCATCCCGCTGTCGACCGCCGTCTCGGCGAAAGGCGATTTGGGGGCAGCCGTAAAATCTCGCCCGGATTGCGCAAGGCCGATGGCGGCTGGCTGCGCGTCACAATGAATTTTGCCTCCATGGGCTGGGCTATCGGCGGCGCGGTCGGAACGGCGGCCGCCAACCCCGATGCGCCGGTGGTCTGCATCACCGGTGACGGCAGCATGCTGATGAGCGGCCAGGAACTCTCGGTCGCCGTCGCGGAGAAATTGAACATCATCTTCGTGGTGCTCAACGACCGCTCGTTGGGCATGGTCAAGCACGGCCAACGCATGGCCGGTGCGGAACAGATCGGCTGCGACCTGCCGCCCACCGATTTCGCCATGCTGGCGCGCGCGCTGGGCGCACAGGCGCACACCATCCGCTCGCCGGAAGACCTGTCCGACCTGGACGCCGCCGCCCTGTGCGCGCACAACGGCCCGACCTTGCTGGACGTTCTCATCGACCCCAATGAGATTCCGCCGATGAATGTGCGAATGCGGGTTTTGACTAACATTCTTTGAAGGAACGGTTTTCATGGATAGACTCAAGGGAAAAACGGTATTAATCACGGGCGGTTCGAGCGGAATCGGCCTGGCGACCGCCAGGCTCTTTCGCGCCGAAGGCGCGCGGCTGGCAATCACGGGACGCGACCCGGAAAGGCTGGCCGCCGCGCAAGCGGAGTTGGGCAGCGAAACCTTGGTTATCCGCAGCGAAGCGGGTAACCTGACCGAAATTGATTCCTTGATGGAGCAGGTGAAAAACAGTTTCGGCCAACTGGATGTGCTGTTCCTTAATGCTGCCGGCGGCACTCCGGCGCCTATTGAATTGGTGTCCGAAGCGCAGTTCGATGAGACTGTGAGTGTTAATTTTAAGGGGATATTCTTCTCCATCCAGAAAGCGTTGCCGCTACTCAGCGGAAATGCCTCCATTATCGTCACCACCTCCATCACCAACCGGACCGGCTCTCCCAATTTCAGTGTTTATGGTGCGAGCAAGGCCGCTTTGCGCTCACTGGTGCAATCCTTGGGTTTGGCACTCATCAGCCGCGGGATTCGAATCAACGCAATCAATCCCGGGCCAATCGATACCGGAGGTTTTAGACGTTTACCACTCCCTCAGGATGCGCTTCAATCCATCAAAAGCAACATCGAAGGAATATCTCCCATCAAACGTTTCGGCACCCCGGAAGAGGTTGCCAAGGTCGCGCTCTTTCTCGCTTCCGACGATTCGGCTTATGTGGTCGGCGAAGAAATCGTCGTCGATGGCGGCATCAGCCTAGTGTGCTTGCCTTAGGAGCCCGCATGTCCAACAAAGAAAACCCCAACGCCATCCGCACCCGCATCTGGCGCGAAGAGCCGGAGCCCGACAACCCTTTCGCCACCCGCGCCGCCTATTGCCACGGCTACGATGTTTACGGCGAGATGCTGGGACAGGCGCGCTGGGCAGAGATGCTTTACCTGTTGTTCCGCGCGGAAACGCCGGCGGCGGCGCAGGCGGACATGCTGGAAGCTCTGGCGGTGGCGCTGGCCAACCCCGGCCCGCGCGACGCCTCGGTGCATGCCGCGATGTGCGGCGGCGTGTGCGGCTCGACCGCCGCCTCCACGCTGATGGCCGCGCTGGCGGTGGGCGCCGGGCAACTGGCCGGAGGCCGCGAAGTATTTCTGGCGATGGAAGGCTGGGCAGAATGCGGCACCGATCTCGATGCATGGCGCAAGCGGCTGGGAGGGCTGGCCGCGATCCCGGGCAGCATCTGGCCCGCGCCGGAACACCCGCCGGGCTTCGACCCCCACGGCGTCAGCACCGCCACACCGGTGCAGCAAACGCTGGGCTGCCTGGCGCGTTATGACGCCGGGGTATACCTGCCCTGGTTGCAGCAAAATTTACCGGAACTGGAAGCGGCGGCGGGTTGCCCGCTCGCTCTGTCCGGCGTGGCCGCCGCCGCGTTTGCCGATTTGGGCTTCACCCCCGAGCAGGGCGAAATGCTGCACCTGCTGTTGCGCCTGCCCGGCGCGGCGGCGCACGCCTTGGAACAACGCCCGCTCGGGTATAAAAAATTTCCGTTCGGCATCGTGGAGCTGGAAAGTGAGGCACCGTAGGGGTGCGATTTATCGCGCCCTCCTTCTGTTGGCATAAATCAGGGCGCGATAAATCGCGCCCCTACGGTAGATTGAAAAAGGAAATAGCATGAACACACACACCAACGGCCCGGGTCTGCTGCAACAAAACGCCGGTGTATTGAAAAGCCGCATGGGGACGTTCTACCCCGGCAGCCATGTAATTTTTCGCGGCCACGACCTGCACACCGATTTGAAGGATATGGATTGGATCGAGCTTTATGTGTTCGGCATCACCGGTCGCCGCTTTACCAAAGAGCAATTGCGGCTGATGCACTCCATCTGGACCTATACCAGCTATCCCGATGTCCGCCTGTGGAACAACCGCGTGGCCGCGTTGGCGGGCAGTTCCCGCAGCACCGGCAATCTGGGGATCGCGGCGGCGCTGGCAGTCTCGGAAGCGTCCATATACGGGCGCGGTATCGACATGCGCGCTATAGATTTTCTGATCCGCACCAAGCGACAAGTGGATGAGGGAGGCGATCTGGCCGAATGCATCCGCCAGGAACTGGCGTTGCACCGCAGCATCGGCGGCTATGGCCGCCCGCTCATCAACGGCGACGAGCGCAACCGGCACATGCTGGCTTTGGCCAAAAGTCTGGGGCTTGACCAAGGGTCTTATCTGCGCTTGGCATTTGCCGTGGAAGGGGTTTTGTTTGCGGGCAGATGGCGCATGAAAATGAACTACGCGGGTTTGGTTGCAGCCCTGGTTGCCGACATCGGTTTCTCGCCGCGCGAGTATTACCTGTTTTTATTTCCGGCATTTCTGGCCGGAATGCAGCCTTGTTACATCGAAGCTGCGGATCGCCCGGAAGGCACGTTGTACCCTGTTTCTTGCACCGATATTTTGTACGAAGGCCGGCTCCGGCGAAGCTGGCGCGGAACAGGCGCGAGTCAGGGAAACGCAGATTAAATCATCCGTTCGCCCTGAGCTTGTCGAAGGGCTGGCAGTACCAATTGATTGTTGTACATTTAATCCGATCATGGTTCGACAGGTTCACCACGAACGGATCAAATCGGCGTTTCCTTAGCGGATACAGCCCCGATTGTTGAAATTCGAATGATGACCGACCATTATGCGGAGGATTCAGATATGCAAATATTGAACCGTCGAGCGCTCTGTGTCTTACTGGCTCTGGCTTGGAGCGGCACTGCTGCCGCACAGACCACCGAAGAAGAAGATTTGGCGCTGGCCTACGGCGATAAATCCACGATCAGCATCGCCACCGGCAGCCAGCAACCCATCGCCCGCGCACCCGCCGTGGCGACCGTGATCACTTCCCGCGACATCGCGTCCATGGGGGCAACCGATCTGGATCAGGTGCTGGAAAGCGTGCCGGGGCTGCATGTTTCCCTGTCATCAATCGCCTCGAAACCCATTTACGGTTTTCGCGGCATTTTCACCGGGCAAAACCCGCAAGTGTTGGTGTTGG
>SCPW01000225.1 GCA_004298605.1 Gallionella sp. | reverse complement strand
GCTGCGTCTTGCCGCGCGGGCGTGTCCCGGCGATCGGGCGCACCGTCACGGTGTCATCTTCCAGCCGCACCAGGATTTCCGGCGAGGCGCCGACCACATGGTGATCGCCCATGTCGTAATAGAACATGTACGGCGAAGGGTTGACGCTGCGCAATGCGCGGTACAGCGACAGCGGCGATGCGGGGAACGGTTGCGCCATGCGTTGCGCCAGCACGACCTGCATGATGTCGCCGTCGAAAATATATTGCTTGGCTTTTACTACCGCTTGCTTGAAGGCCGCTTCGCCAAATTGCGATTTGGCTTCGCCGCCGTGCATCGGCGGGGCGTGCGGGATGTCTACCGGTTGGCGCAGGCGCGAGGTCAGCTCATGCAGCCGTTGCCGCGCCAGCGTGTAAGCATCGGCCTGTTCCGGGTTAGCGTACACGATAAAGGTGAGCTTGCCGGTGAGATTGTCCACTACCGCCAGTTGTTCGGTGAGCATCAGCAGGATGTCCGGCGTACCGATCACATCCGTTTTTTGCACTTTGGCCAAACGCGGTTCGATGTAACGTATCGTGTCATAGCCGAAATAACCGGCCAGCCCGCCGCAAAAACGCGGCAAATCGGGCAGCGACGCAACCTTGAAGCGCGTCTGGTATTCGCGGATGAAATCCAGCGGGTTTTCCGCTTCGTGGGTGGTTTCGGTGTCTTTGTGCGTCAGGGTTATTTGTTTGCCGCGCACCGTAATGCGCGTGTCGGCGGGCAGGCCGATGAAGGAATAACGCCCGAAACGTTCGCCGCCCTGCACCGATTCGAGCAGGTAAGAATAGGGGCGATTGGCGAGCTTGAGATACAGCGACAGCGGCGTGTCCAGGTCGGCGAAAGTTTCGCACACCAGCGGGATGCGGTTGTAGCCTTGCCCGGCAAGCGTGTTGAATTCTTGTTCGGTGATGGGTTGCGACATTGAAAAACCTCCGTAGTTTGGTCGTATTGTTGGGGCGTATGGCATACGCTCTTGGTGAAGTTGTGGGCGAATGCACTACGCCCTAAAAATGCATCAACACCATCGCCAACAGGCAGATTTTTTCAGATACAGGAGGTTGTTCAGTTTCATATTCAGGCGTGTTTGATGAGCGGCAATGCGGCGGGCAGGTTGGCAATCTCTGCATCCATATCCAGCCCACTCACCGGCTCGCCGTGGTTGTATCCGTAAGGCACACAGAACACCGGGCAACCGGCGGCGCGCGCGGCGAGGGTATCGTTGAGCGAGTCGCCGATCAGCAGCAACTGTTCGACCGGCACACCAAAAAAATTCGCGGCATACAGCAACGGCATCGGATGCGGCTTCTTTTCCGGCAAGGTATCGCCGGACAGCACGATCTCGAAATACTTGGCCAAGCCGATGCCTTCGAGCAACGGTCCGGTGTAACAGGCTAATTTGTTGGTGATGCAGCCCAAGCGGAAACCCGCCGCGCGCATGGCTTCCAGACCTTCGATCACGCCGTCGAACAGTTTGCTGTCCAGCA
>SCPW01000224.1 GCA_004298605.1 Gallionella sp. | reverse complement strand
CAAAATTAATTTAGACGGGGAATCCTAAAAATGAGTCAAGGAAAGATTGTTCAGTGTATCGGTGCGGTGGTTGACATCGAGTTTCCACGCGATCAAATGCCTAAGGTATATGAGGCGCTGCAACTGGCAGATGCCGGGTCTTCAACCGCCGAAGCGGGTTTGACCTTTGAGGTGGAGCAGCAACTCGGTGACGGTGTGGTGCGCACCATCGCGATGGGTTCTTCAGACGGTTTGCGCCGCGGTATGCTTGTCAATGCCACCGGCAAAGGAATTTGCGTGCCGGTAGGCAGCGGTACGCTGGGACGCATCATGGATGTGCTGGGCCGCCCGATCGACGATGCCGGTGAAATCCCGTGTGAAGAACGCCGCGAGATTCATCAGAAAGCGCCGAAGTTCGACGAACTGTCACCGTCCATCGACCTGCTGGAAACCGGCATCAAGGTGATCGACCTGGTTTGTCCGTTCGCCAAGGGCGGCAAGGTTGGCCTGTTCGGCGGCGCCGGTGTGGGCAAGACCGTGAACATGATGGAGCTGATCAACAACATCGCCAAGCAGCACAGCGGTTTGTCGGTGTTTGCCGGCGTGGGTGAGCGCACCCGCGAAGGCAACGACTTCTATCATGAAATGAAAGATTCCAACGTGCTGGACAAGGTGTCCATGGTGTTCGGCCAGATGAACGAGCCGCCCGGTAACCGCTTGCGCGTGGCGCTGACCGGACTGACCATGGCCGAGAAGTTCCGCGATGAAGGCCGCGACATCCTGTTCTTCGTCGACAATATCTATCGCTACACCCTGGCCGGTACCGAAGTATCCGCGCTGCTGGGTCGTATGCCTTCCGCCGTGGGTTACCAGCCGACGCTGGCCGAGGAAATGGGCCGCTTGCAAGAGCGCATCACCTCCACCAAGGTGGGTTCGATCACTTCGATTCAGGCAGTATACGTGCCTGCGGACGACTTGACCGACCCGTCTCCGGCGACCACCTTCCTGCACCTTGACTCGACTGTCGTGTTGAGCCGCGATATCGCGTCGCTGGGTATTTATCCCGCCGTTGATCCGCTGGACTCTACCTCTCGCCAGCTTGACCCGCTGGTCGTGGGCGAAGAACATTACAGCGTGGCGCGCGGCGTGCAGCAAACCCTGCAACGTTACAAAGAATTGCGCGACATCATCGCGATCCTGGGCATGGACGAACTGGCGCCGGAAGACAAGCTGGCCGTGGCACGCGCCCGCAAGATTCAACGCTTCCTGTCGCAACCATTCCACGTGGCCGAAGTTTTCACCGGCAGTCCGGGCAAATACGTGACGCTGAAAGACACCATCAAGGGCTTCAAGGGAATCGTCAACGGCGATTACGATCATCTGCCGGAGCAGGCGTTCTACATGGTGGGCGGTATCGAAGAAGCGGTTGAGAAGGCCAAAACACTGTAGCGGCAAAAGGGG
>SCPW01000223.1 GCA_004298605.1 Gallionella sp. | reverse complement strand
GGATTTGTTGCCGAAGAACGCCAATGGTAAGATTGACCGCGTCGCGTTGCAGGCGCTCGCAACTTTCCCCAGCACACCATGAAACCTGTCGTCATCTTCGGTACCGGCAAAATCGCGGAAGTGCTCCTGTACTTCTTCCGCCACCACAGCGACCGGGAAGTTGTGGCCTGCGCTGCGGATCGCGATTATCTTCCGGGCAAGGAATGGCAGGGGCTCCCCGCCGTGCCTTTCGATGAGATCACCCGCAGCCATCCGCCGGAGCTATATGACATGTTTGTGGCGCTGGGCTACCAGGACATGAATGCCCTGCGCGCGGGGAAATGCGCGCAGGCCCGCCAGTTTGGCTACACCCTGGTTTCCTATATCCACCCGGATTCCGGCCTGCCCGGCGATTGTGTGTACGGCGATAACTGCTTCATCATGAACCAGGCGCTCATCCATCCGAGGGTGCGCCTGGGGAACAATGTCTTCGTCTGGAGCGGCGCGATGATCGGCCACCACAGCACCATAGGCGACAACTGCTGGCTGACTTCCTGCGCGAATATCTCCGGCGTTGTCACCGTGGGCGATAACTGCTTCTTTGCCGTGAACAGCACGGTCGGCAACAGTGTGAGTATCGGCGCGAACTGCTTTATCGGCGCGAACGCCCTGGTAACCAGGTGCGCGGATGACGGGCAGGTTTTTCTTGCGGAAAGCGCCAAACCTTTCCGGCTGAATAGCGGCCAGTTCCTGCGCATGTCCCGGTTTTCGGATATTTGATCTTGCGCCTGCCCGATATGGATAGCCCCATAACGCTGCCTTCATTCCCGGACGGATATATCCTGGCGACTCCCAGGCTGAGCCTGCGCCCCCCGTGCAGCGAGGATTTGGAAGCCCTCTGGCCGCATGTGTCCAACCCGCGCCTGACGGCCTTTCTGGCCTGGGAGCCGCACCAAAGCCGGGATGAAACCCGTTCGATGATTTCGTCGCTTGCCGCATCGCAACAGCTCGGTAAAAGCTTTCATTGGATCGTCCGCGACAGTGGAGGAGTGGTTGGCCTGGTTTCGCTGATCGATGTGCGCCGCACGCACCGGAGCTGGATATGGAACCGCGCGGAGCTGGCCTACTGGATCGGCCCGGGGAGCCAGGGGCTGGGCTATGCGACCGAGGCTTCCGAAGCGGTAATGCGCTTTGGCTTCGAGTCGCTGGGGCTGCATAAAATCGTTGTTTATCATGCCGCAGACAACCCGCCGTCCGGCAGGGTTGTGCAAAAACTGGGCTTCCGCCTGGTGGGGGATGAGCGCGATTCTTTCTGCAAGCACGGTCGCTGGCATGATCTCCGGTACTACGAAATGCTATGCTCAAACTTTGAAGCTCTTCACCCTTCACGTCATGAACGGCAAAGAAATATATGAAAAAGAAAAATGCGGAAACTCTCAGGGAGCCTGACACCCTGTCGCCGTTAAGGCTCAATATTTTCGAGGAACGGAACGGGGATGTGATTTCGGGTGAATTCGTTTCTGCGGGAGGCAGGGTGTTCCCGATAAACAACGGAATCCCCGATTTTGCAACGCCGTCCCATCTCACCCGGGGAGCCTCGTTTGCGCGCGATTACTATACGAAGATTGCGGGCACATACGATGAAAACCTGCACATCACTTTCGATTTGTATAACGAGGATGAACTGGATGCACGGAAATCAATGATTGGCCTGCTGCACCTGAAAAAGGACAGCAAGGTTCTGGAAATATCCGCCGGTACAGGCAAAGATTCCGCCATCATCGCTACGGAATTGGGGGGGGATGGAGCACTGTGGCTTCTCGATATTACGCCGGACATGCTCGAACATGCGGTCGGGCGGATGGCCGATGTGGCGGTCCCTGTGGAATTTGTCGTGGGCACGGCCTGCGCACTCCCGTTCGACGACAAGACGTTTGATGCCGTTTATTGCTTTGCCGGCATCGGGCATTTCCCCGACATCGGAAAAGGTTTGAGCGAAATGGCGCGGGTGGTCAAACCGGGGGGGAGGGTCGTGTTCTGCGAAAAGAATGTCCCGCCATGGCTGCGCGACACCGAATACGGGAAAATCCTGACCAACAATAATCCTATGTTTGCCTATGACGCCCCTCTCGATCTGATCCCGGTAAACGCGATAAACGTGGGGATAAGATGGATCATCGGCAACGCGCATTATGTGGTGGATTACACGGTGGGCGAAGGGGAGCCGGAGGGTAAATTCGATTTGGAGTTGCCCGGCGAAAGGGGCGGGACATTTAACACGCGGTACTACGGGCAATTGGAAGGGGTGACCCGGG
>SCPW01000222.1 GCA_004298605.1 Gallionella sp. | reverse complement strand
CTCGGTTTTGTGTACCGCGAAATCCGCCATGCACTGGCGGACATGGAGAAAATGTTCGGCCTGTTGCGCGAGCATCGCGAAATCGCCGACGCCCCGGATGCGCGGGCCTTGTCGGTGGGCAAGGCCGAGGTGCGGTTCGAGCGGGCAAGCTTCGGCTACGCGCCGGACAGGCAGATTTTGTCCGACGTGGATTTTGTGATCCCGGAGGGGCGCACCGTAGCGGTGGTGGGGCCGAGCGGCGCGGGCAAATCCACGCTGTCGCGCCTGCTGTTCCGCTTCTACGACGTGCAGGGGGGGCGCATCCTCGTCAACGGGCAGGACATCCGCAAGGTGACGCAGAACAGCCTGCGCGCCGCGATTGGCATCGTGCCGCAGGACACCGTGCTGTTCAACGACACGATCTACTACAACATCGCTTACGGTCGCCCGGGCGCGACGCGCGAGGAGGTGATCGCCGCAGCGCAGGCGGCGCACATCCACGAATTTGTCGAGTCGTTGCCGCAGGGCTACGGCACGACGGTCGGCGAACGCGGCCTGAAACTGTCCGGCGGCGAGAAGCAGCGCGTGGCGATCGCGCGCGCCATCCTGAAAAATCCGGCGATACTGATTTTCGATGAAGCGACTTCCGCGCTCGATTCAAAATCGGAAAAGGCGATTCAAGCCGAGTTGCGCGCGATCGCGCAAAACCGCACCACGCTGGTGATCGCGCACCGCCTGTCCACCGTGGTGGATGCCGACCAGATTCTGGTGATGGACAAGGGGCATATCGTCGAACGTGGCACCCACCGCGAGCTGCTCGCGGAGGGCAGGCTTTACGCGCAAATGTGGAATCTTCAGATGCAGGAGGAGCTGGCCCATCCTGTCTATTGATTTATATCGGTATTGAGGTATGCTACGGGACATAAAATGGCAGCGGGAGGATTGCTCGTGAAAAAATGTTTGCTGATGTTTGCACTGGCAGCCTATGCGCTGGTCGCACAGGCCGGCGAGACAGATGACAACCGCGCCGCGATCAAGCCGGATCAGGACATTGTCGGCACGGCATTCAAACCGGGCACCACACCCAAACTGCACTCTTCCATCGCGCTGATTTACGACCAGCAGACACAGCGTCCGCTGTACACCAAAAAATCCGATACGCTCGCCCCCATAGCATCCATCACCAAATTGATGACGGCGATGGCCGTGCTGGATGCGCAGTTGCCGCTGGACGAAGAGATCGGCATCGATGTGGCGGATATCGATACGCTCAAAGGCACGCATTCGCGCCTGCACGTCGGCATGAAGCTGACGCGCAGCGAGCTGCTCAAGCTGGCGTTGATGTCTTCGGAAAATCGCGCGGCGGCCGCCCTGGCGCGCACTTACCCCGGCGGGACGGGCGCGGCGGTTGCGGCGATGAACGCCAAGGCGCGCGAGCTCGGCATGCAGAATACCCGCTTCCTCGATCCCACCGGATTGAGCAGCGATAATGTCTCGACCGCGCACGACCTGGTCAAAATGGTTGCGGCGGCGCGCAATTACACTTTGATACATCAATACACGACCACCGCATCGCATTCCGTGGAGGGGCGGCGCGGGCGCGGGATGCGCTTTACCAACACCAACCCCTTGGTCAAAAGTGCTTCATGGGACATCGGCGTGAGCAAGACCGGCTATATCAGCGAGGCGGGGCGCTGCCTGGTGATGGAGACGACGATCGGGCGGCGCCCGGTGATTATCGTGTTGCTTGATTCCTGGGGGAAACTCACCCGTATCGGCGACGCCAACCGCATCAAGAAGTGGATGGAGAGCGCCAACGCGCGCGCCCGGACAACACGCAGCTAACAGATTGCCTGCAACTTATTCTTCCCGGTATTTTGAAGTGCGCGCCCGGCTGCGCATCCGTTGCGGGTAGCCGCGAGAGCCGGTTTGTGATTGTGTGGTAAGGCAAAAAAATAATTGATATGGCAAAAAAGCTGGGTAAGTTGAAAGTCCTGGTGGTGGAGGACAGCAAGGTCGCCATCAAGGCCATCACCGGTTATCTCGAAGACATCGGCGTGCGCCCGCTGCTTGCGGAAACCGGCGCCGCCGCGGTCGAGCTGTACCGCAACGAGCGCCCCGACATCATTCTGCTCGACATCATCCTGCCGGATATCGACGGTTATGACGTCGCGAAACAGGTTCGCAAGCTGCAGGGCAAGGACGACTGGACGGCGATTATTTTTCTTTCCGTTATGTCCGGCGTCGAAGACCTGGCGCGGGGCATCGAGGTGGGCGGCGATGACTACCTGATGAAGCCGGTCGGGCGGGTGGTATTGCAGGCCAAGGTGACCGCCATGTACCGCCTGGTGCGGATGCAGCGCGCGCTGGTCAAGCTGACGGAGCAGTTGAACGCGGCCAACCAGGAATTGCACCGGCTCTCGATGACCGACGGGCTGACCGGCATCGCCAACCGCCGCCTGTTCAACGAGTTGCTGGCGCGCGAATGGCGGCGCTGCATACGGATCGGGAAGCCGA
>SCPW01000221.1 GCA_004298605.1 Gallionella sp. | reverse complement strand
ATGGCGATCTGCGGGCACACGAAGCATCTGAAGCAGGTGTTGCTGGTTTACCTGATCGTGATGGCGCTGGCGGACGGGCATTTCCATCCGGCTGAGGAAGCCTTGCTGGCCGACATCGCCGCTCGCCTAGGCTATGACCAGGCCGCGTTCAGGCAGTTGCTGGACATGGTGCTGAATCAATCCCACTTCGCCGGGGGGCAGGCCAACACTGCCTCAGCACTGGATGACGCCTACAAGGCGCTGGGGGTAACCAAGGACAGCAGCGATGCGGAGATCAAGCGCGCCTATCGCAAGCTGATGAGCCAATACCACCCGGACAAGTTGATCGGGCAGGGCGTGCCGGAAGACATGATCGCAATGGCCACCGAGCAGACAAAAGAAATCCAGCTTGCCCATGATTTGATCAAGAAGAGCCGGAATATTTGAGTTTGATGAGGGCGTGGATAATTCGCTGCGTGCTCTACAGCGTTGGTAGGTGCGAATCCATTCGCACATAATTCAATCTTGCGTGCGAATGAATTCGCACCTACAAAACCATTTTCAGGATAATTGATGTCCACGACACTCCCCGTTCTCTCCCTCCTTGAAACCCGTGTCCTCGGTGTGCTTGCCGAGAAGCAGCGCACGGTGCCGGACTCTTATCCGTTGACGCTGAATTCGCTGGTTTCAGGCTGTAACCAGAAGAGCAGCCGCGATCCGGTTATCGATGCTGCCGAAACGGAAGTGCTGGCGGTGCTGGATAGCCTGCGGGGGTTGTCGCTGATCATGGAAACCAGCGGGGGCAGGGCGTCGCGTTATGCGCACAACATCGAGCGGGTGCTGCATATCCCCACACAGTCCACCGCGTTGCTGGCCATGCTGATGTTGCGCGGCCCGCAGACGGCTGGGGAGTTGCGCCTCAATTGCGAGCGGCTGCACAAGTTCGCAGACATTTCTTCGGTCGAAAGTTTTCTGGCCGAGCTGGCCGAACGTGCGGCGGGCGGCCTGGTGGTGGAGTTGCCGCGCCAGCCAGGCTCGCGCGAAAACCGCTGGACGCACCTGCTCTCCGGCGCGCCGGCCATCGAGGAGCGCATGGCCGCCGGAGCGGCCGCACTCTCGGGCGATGTGACGGTGGGTGAAATCGCCGCACTCAAGGCCAACGTCGCCAGGCTCGAAGCGGAGGTAAGCGAGCTGCGGGCGATGATGGGCAGGCTGTGCGCGGAGCTGGGCGTTTCAGCAAAGTAGCCGCCACGCCCGGCTCTCTTGGTTGAGATAATTAAAAAATATCCCCAAATAAAAAAGGGGATGCCACCGGCATCCCCTTTTTTCTGCAGAGTTACTAACTATTCGATCTTGGCCTTGGCGCGCAATTCATCAATCGCTTTCTTGATTGATTGCTGTTGCAGGCGCTGTTGCAGTTGCGGCTTGACCTCTTCAAACGGCGGCACTTTCAAGTCACGTGTGTCTTCCAGTTTGATGACATGCC